>CAYTZE010000110.1:0-1534 GCA_964442415.1 uncultured Candidatus Saccharibacteria bacterium | reverse complement strand
AATTGATAGAAGTATGTTGAATCCATTATGCCAATTGTGGACTGAACCTGCGCAGGATAACTACGGGTCTTTCTGCATTGTCTCCTGTCCCATCTTCCTCAAAGCCAATATTGACTCCCAAATGACACCACCAAATTTCTCCTTGGTGATACAGTAAATTGCTGGCCTCTTCATGAAGCTTCTTTTTCTGAATATTCCACTTATCGAAATCTTTTTCTATTTTCATCGCGACAATTGTATCAGAAAAAGTATGTCTAGGTAGTTTATGCAAAAGAAAACCGTCTTACACGAAGATTTTCGTGTGAGACGGTGCGAGTTGGATTCAGAATCCGTGATAATCGTCTGGTAGTGCTCTTACCATCCTTGTGTAGTTGTAAATACCGAGTCTGTCATGATGAGTTAGGCAATACAGGATAACCTTGTCGCCAACCTTGACCTTTTCGGAGCTGGGTACGTAGGCGATTACTTCGTATGCTTTACCTGTCAGGTTATCAGAGCTATGCACTGTGGCAACTGATACACCTTCAATTACGGTACCATCATTCGTTAGTGAATAAAGTCCACTGATCCGGGCATATTTCGTCTTGCCAGGTGTGATTTCTTGAACCTCATCCCCAGTATGAATAGCCACGGTACCTTTTGATCCTGAATTTTGGTTGGTGTAGACAGGCTGTGTCCAGAACGCAAGCAAGAGGAATCCACAGATGACGAACAGGCTAAAACCTAGATTAAATGCTCTCTTCATAACTGATCCCTTTCTATTTGATTTGTTTACTACTTTTTTGATTCCCAGAGTTCCAGGAATAATTTTCTAAATGTTATTATGGCATATCATTATCCAACTTGTCAACCATCAAAAAACCTCATTCGTCACCACCTCACATGACAAGAAGTCGACACTGGCTTTTCTTGAATATATCGGTTTGCCGTTGAAGAGAGAGGAAGTGAAGAAGTAGGTTGGATTGACTAGGGGTTTTGATTTTGGTATTATAGGAACACAAGACACCCTTTTTGGGTACCACCCCTGTTTCGACAGGGAAAAAAGTGCCTTCGGGCTTACTCTACTTCGGTAGAGAGATGAGATAGAAAAGTCGTCAGAGCATGTCTTTGGCGGCTTTTCTTATTGAGTTAAAGGCACTCGAATCTAATGACCCCATTTTGCCAAGTAAACGCTTTGTGTCGATGACTCTTATCTGTGAAAGAATTCCGCTCGCTTGTTTTCCATCGATCAAACCAAGTGATATGCGCAGAGGATGCTTCTTTGTAGATGTAGTCAGAGGGATAGCTAAACAGGTGACACCACTAAATCCCTTCAATATAACTATGGGTCTTTGATATGAGTCACCAACTCCGTCATGCTCAAATCCAATATTGACGCCAAGCGAGCACCACCAAATATCACCCTCCTTATAAGGACGGTTTCTTCGGTCGTCATTGACGATCTTTTTCTGTATATTCCATGTATCGAAATCTTTTTCTCTTTTCATCGCGACAATTGTATCAGAAAAAGTATGTCTAGGTAGTTTATGCAAAA
>CAYTZE010000109.1:0-1601 GCA_964442415.1 uncultured Candidatus Saccharibacteria bacterium | reverse complement strand
ATTCCAGCCACCGATGATAGCTCCACCAGCGATCCAGCATAGTAAAGTCGAGATCGAGGTGATGAGTGCGATCTTTAGAGATTTCTTTTCCCAGAGCATACTTCCAATACTCATAGGTACTATGAAACCAATCCAAGCAATGAATCCGAACATTGCTCCGTCACTCGTCGTATATACTCCTAGTCGATCTATACCAAAGGCCATCACTGTGAATGTGATGAGTGTGATGATGAACTGCATCACGTAGAGCTTTGTCATACCGCGTGCTTGGGCATCGGCAACATCTTTGTCTGTCATATGTAGATGAGCCATCCACTCCTTGCCGAATAGTATAGGCGAGTACCAGATAGAGCCAATGATGAACGCTACGATCGAAGCGACGATGATGGGCCAGAAATTCAAGCTAGACATAGGCGATGATGATTATGCTGATATGCTAAAATGGTAGCACAAGCATATGCAGTCGGCAAAAGTTATCAAGGCCCTAATATTCATCACAGCCCTTGGCGTATTGGGATATCTCGCCAATTATGCTGTATCTACACACGCAGTACCATCTCTGCAAGAATTCATGGACAGCTCTACTGATTTAGTTGCTTCTAGTACGGATACTACTTCTACACAATCTCTGGATGTACCTTTTGATACAGCCACCTCATCTACGATTGCTTTGAATACGTCGAATCCTACGACGGGAGTTATATATGGTATATTTCGAGCACCCCAAGCTTCCTTCCGTGTCACTACAGCTAAGACTCCAACTACTCGTGAAAAGGGATTGAGTGGTCGAGACTCACTAGCACCTGACGAAGGACTACTTTTTATTTTTCCTACATCACAGGTCAGCGGATTCTGGATGAAAGACATGAAATTTCCTATTGATATTATTTGGATAGATTCGAATAGAAAAGTTGTGACTGTTGCCGAAAATATTTTGCCAGAGACATATCCAAAATCCTTTTATCCTACGAAAAAGGCACAATTTGTTCTCGAGGTGAACGCCGGAAGTGCGAAAAAATCTGGTTTAGTAGAGGGAACTACAGTCGTATTTTAGGATGTATGTAGACAAGGCGGAAAATCTTTTGCCTAACTATAATTTACACGTGTTATCCACAGATTTTTTTAGTGATTGGGGTTACAATGAAGAATACGAATAAATATTAATTGTAATTTTATTAGACGAAATTCATGACTATCTACATCACCAAGGTTGACGGTACCCGCGAGCCTCACAATGCAGACCGAGTCAATCGTTCCATAGAACGTGCATGTGTCGGACTCTCTGATCCGATCGCGATGGTGACGCAGATCGCTACTGAGACTCAGCTCGTTCTCTATGATGGCATAACCACTGATGAGATCGATCAGGCCACGATCAATACTGCCGTTCAGAATATCAAAGAAGACATTGAGTTTGACAAGGTTGCTACGCGTCTCCTTTTGAAGACAGTTTATCGCCGTGTTATCGGGGACTATGACAAAGAGGATCCTGCTGATCTCAAGGCCAAGCATCGTGACGGATTCATCACATATATAGAAGATGGTATTGCTGGCAAGCGCTTGCACCCAGATATGAAGACAAAGTTCGATTTAGAGGCTCT
>CAYTZE010000108.1:0-1604 GCA_964442415.1 uncultured Candidatus Saccharibacteria bacterium | reverse complement strand
ATGAGAGTGCTCGGCGCCTCTTTTGGCTTTGGCTTCTCAACTATCGAACCTACGCGATACAAAAGTCCTTTGTGTGAAAGTGGGGCAATAACACCATATTGTTCAGTCTTACTTCTATCTATATTCTCAACGGATATGACAGGAATAGAATCTTTATTGTATGAATCTTTGAGCTCACCGAGGATGGATGTGCCTGGCATGCAAAGTAAATCTCCCATAGTTACAGCAAAAACTTCATTCTTTTTCATCAACTTTTTTGCTTGCAAGATAGCGTGGCCATCGCCGAGGCGTTCAGATGTTTCTACAAACGAGAATGTGATGTCTTTGAATTCTGCAAGTAGTACTGAAGCTGAATTACTCTCGATAAATACTTTGAGGCCAGTATTGTCTTTGTGAATGATAAATATGAAATGTCTGATCCCAGCAATGTAGGCTTCTTGGATGAGGTAGTAGAAGATTGGCTTGTCGACCAGACGAACCATCTCCTTGGGTGTGACGAGAGTGATGGGGGAGAGTCTACTACCGATGCCGGCTGAAGGGATGATGAGTGAACGTATCTTTTTCATAGGGGCATACTATCACAAACAATAAAAAAGAGCAGAGTATGGACTCCGCTCCTATGATTTGATTTTGGTCGGCTTATTTCCCGACGACTTCATTGACTCCTGGTGCTGATGGCCAGCGCACCGTGACGCCCCACGTGGGAGCTTCCTTCACAGCAACATTCTTCGTGTATCCGGGTGGGATAATAACCCACTCACGCTTCTCACCATCAAGAGTGATGAAAAGTTGCGTAGGATCCGCACCCCTGACTTCACTGGGAATTTCGACCCCAATGCGTAGTACACCTTTCTCGACGATGATGAATTCTGTACCGTAAAAAATCTTCCAGCCGTAGTTTGGGTCTTCGTCATAGTGCCAAGTTTTGATCTCCATCTCTTTGCTGTGTGCCAAAGTTTCTTTTGGCATGAAATGTCCGACGAACCAACCCTTCGTGGCAGATGCGTTGGACGTTGCCGCATCGCCCGTAATTATTTTACTGTTCATTTCCGAGTTCCTCTCTTTGTCATTGTTCAGTCCTTGGGATATTCCTAAGCGGCCTTAGGCCCAAGTTCGTTTGAGAGCTTTATATCACGATTGATAACGTATTGTCAAATATCAATTGAGTTTATAGTCTATTTCATGCCCAAGAATTTCTTGACTATATTTGCCAGGACAATCTTCGCTTTGCCTCTATAAGCGTTGAGCACTTGCTGTTCCTTAGTACCAGTCAGATTATTTTTCTTAATATACGCCATAGTCAACTTTCTGAATCTATTAACAGACATTATCTTCGTCATCATCGACACATTTTTTGCATTCAAGGTATCTGTCAGGGCCTTTGTTTGTTCATCAGTAAATGATACATAAGGCTTTATGTGTCTTTGCGTTATAGCCAAACTACTCTTTTGCTGGATTAGTTGAGACTCACTTTGTGTGGTGACACCGCCAGAGCTCGCACGGAATTTTATCAGCACATCATCGATATTAGTCATTAGTGATGTCTCCAAAATACGCGAACAAATATCATAATCTTCTGCGTGCATGTATTCTGGTCTATATCC
>CAYTZE010000107.1:0-1621 GCA_964442415.1 uncultured Candidatus Saccharibacteria bacterium | reverse complement strand
ATCATTTCAGACACACATTTCGCTCACTTACTTTGAACGTTGTAAGACCAAGGGTAACAGTACGTTTTTTGTTTAGGTTAGGAGACTTTGTAGTATACCGAGTCTGAGGTAGCCATGTAACCTCAAAAAAAAACATATTGTTACCCTTGGTCCCCAACCTCAGATTGGAGAAAAATTAGAAATTCAAAAAAAGTACTCATTATGATACACTATCCGTATGCTAGATATCAAATTCATCCGAGAGAATAAGGACATTGTAGCTATGGCTGCGCAGAAAAAGAAGATTGACTTTGACGTCGCTACACTGATCGCCGTAGATGACAAGCGTCGTAGCCTACTTACAGCGGTAGAAACTCGCCGTGCCGAGCAGAATGCTGCGAGCAATAGCATCGCATCTGCGAGTGATACGGCAGAGCGTGCCAAACTCATCGCCGCTATGAAAGAGGTCAAGACCGCACTCGAGACTGATGAGGAGACACTAAAGCAGGTCATGACTGAGTGGCAGAACCTGATGCTTCGTGTGCCCAATATTCCTGATATGTCTGTTCCTGATGGACTCTCAGATGCCGACAACAAGGAGGTCAAGAGTTGGGGTGAGAAGCCAACTTTCACATTTGAGCCAAAAGATCACATAACACTCATGTCTACACTTGGCATGGTCGACTTTGAGCGTGGCTCCAAGGTGCATGGCTTCCGCGGATATTTCTTGACTGGTGATGGTGTGAGACTATGTTTCGCTATTTGGAACTATGCACTCGATTTCTTTTCCAAGAAAAATTTTACGCCAGTATTACCACCGATCATTGTGCGCAAGATCAACTTGTTCGGTACAGGATACTTGCCACAAGGTGAAGAGGACATGTACAAAACTCAGGATGGTGACTATCTCGCTGGTACTGCAGAGGTGCCTATCATGGGTATGCATGCGGATGAGACTCTCCCTATGACTGATTTGCCAAAGAGATATCTAGGGTTCTCTCCGTGTTATCGTAGGGAAGCTGGTGCACATGGCAAGGATACCAATGGACTCATCCGCGTGAATGAATTTTACAAATTTGAACAGGTGGTCCTTTGTGAAGCCAATCATGAGATGTCGGTCAAGTATCATGATGAACTCAATCACAATACTGAGGAGTTCATCGAGTCGCTCGGTATCCCATACCATACAGTGATCAATTGTGGTGGTGATCTGGGTCTCGGTCAGGTCAAGAAATATGACATCGAACTCTGGGTTCCGAAGGAGAATACCTATCGTGAGATCTCCTCAGCCTCATATTTTCATGATTTCCAAACTCGTCGTCTCAATATCCGATATCGTGATACAGAGGGTATCATGCGTTATGCTCATTCATTGAATTCCACTGCTATCCCAACGCCACGCATCCTCGTCTCTCTAGTCGAAAACTTTCAGCAGGCAGATGGTTCGATCAAGATCCCAGAAGTGTTGGTGAAATATTTCGGCAAAGATATTATTTCGAAGTCATAATCATAGCAGCTATGAACGCCAGACGTTTCTCTGCAAATCAGTCTAAGAAATTCTTGGTGAGGCGTCGTACTCGGTTCATGATCTTGAGTGCTACTGGAGTTGCTGTGTCTCTGGTCGGTATTTTCCTACTCTCTT
>CAYTZE010000106.1:0-1631 GCA_964442415.1 uncultured Candidatus Saccharibacteria bacterium | reverse complement strand
ATTGAGAGCACTAGATGTCTGGGCGACTACTTCTATACTGGTAGTTATATTTATCGTATCAGTCATCATGACATTTGATATCCATATATCTTTCAACCATCTACTATTCTGGAGGTATTTTGGAGGATGGAAACTAGAAGACGGAAAGTGGCTAAAGATTGAAAAGATCAAAGATGTGACTGGTAAGGATGGGAAAATTGGTATTCATGAACAGCAGATGATCGATATGGCTGTAGCGGGTGTCGATGGTCCGATCAGCAATCTAGAAAGAGAAGCTATGGAGAGAGTTGCGGCACAAGAAAAGAAACGTCAAGAAGACAAAGCTGCAAAGTCAGGACGCAAGCAGGGTAGCACTCTAGATATCGGTGATGGAGAGGATATGGCATTTGCTGGAGCTATCACTGTTCCCTATTTGAAGGCATTCACACCTCCCCCACTTGCTCTTCTAGAAAAAGACAAAGGCAAGCCCGAAACTGGTGATATCAAGGCCAACGCCAACATCATCAAGCGCACACTTCAGAATTTTAACATTACAGTAGAGATGGATGAGATTTCCATCGGTCCATCAGTTACGAGATATGCACTGAAGCCAGCTGAAGGAGTGAAGTTGTCTCGCATAGTTGGGCTGAATAATGACCTTGCTCTAGCGCTAGCGGCACATCCTATACGTATAGAGGCACCAATACCTGGCAAATCTCTAGTAGGTATAGAGGTGCCAAATACTGCCAAGACCACAGTTGGTCTAGCTACTCTTCTGGCCTCACCTGATTTCCAAGAATCTGAGAAACCACTACTCATATCATTGGGTAAGGACATTGCAGGCAAAGCTCATTTTTCTAACCTCGCAAAAGCTCCTCATGCACTCATAGCTGGCGCTACTGGCTCAGGCAAATCAGTCACAATTCATGCCGTAGTCACTTCCCTGCTGTATCGCAATTCGCCAGAAAATCTCAAATTTATCATGATCGACCCGAAGCGTGTGGAGCTGACTATGTACAACAAAATTCCACATCTTCTAACACCTGTAATAACTGATCCAAAAAAGGCAATATTGGCACTCAAGTGGGCAGCCAAGGAGATGAGTCGTCGCTATGACATCCTAGAAAAGAACGGTAGTCGCGATATTGATTCGTATCACAAGAATGTACTGGCTCCAGCTGTGGCTGCGTGGAAAAAAGAGCATGGTGATAGTGGTGAAGTAGACACAGGTGACGTGGCAGTCAAACTGCCTGAAACAATGCCGTATATCGTGATCATCATAGATGAATTGGCTGATATTATGCAGTCATATCCACGCGAACTAGAATCTGCCATAGTCAGATTGGCTCAAATGAGTCGCGCTATCGGTATCCACTTGATAATTTCTACCCAGCGTCCGAGTGTAAATGTCATCACTGGTCTCATCAAAGCCAACATACCTACTCGCGTCGCTCTGCAGGTCGCTTCGCAAATAGACTCGCGTACTATCCTCGATCAACAAGGTGCAGAGAAACTGCTCGGTGCTGGTGACATGCTCTACCTTGGTGGTGAAATGTCCAAGCCTGTACGTCTACAATCTGCATATATCACTGAAAATGAAGTCAAAAAGGTTGTGAAGTTCTTGATAGATGAGTACAAAGATCAGATCATAG
>CAYTZE010000105.1:0-1672 GCA_964442415.1 uncultured Candidatus Saccharibacteria bacterium | reverse complement strand
ATAAATCTGTAAACGATCTTTTCGACGCCATCCTTGCCCTTGAAAATCAAGATGAGGCAAGGAGATTCTTCCGTGACCTACTTACAGAAGATGAGTTAAAAGAATTCTCAAATCGCTGGAAAGTCGCGAACCTGCTCTCTCAGAGAGTGCCATACTCACGGATAGAGAAAGAAACAGGAATGAGTACCACCACTATCGCTCGAATCAGCAAATGGCTTAACGACGGCATGAACGGATATAAACTTCTCATAGGTAGACTAAATCACCATACCCTCGCTCAGGCGGGGTGATCTTGTATTCCTTTCAATTTTCACAACCCCGCCGTAAGCGGGGATTTTTTTGTCTTATGAAAAATATCAATAACAGTAGTCTCACACTCGCCATTCAAAAAGATGGTCGACTGACAGCAGATACACTCAATCTGTTACGAGACGTGGGACTCGAATTCGAAAGCTATAAACAGCGTTTATTCTCTGTATGTCGTAACTTTCCTCTCAACATAGTCTATCTTCGAGATGATGACATACCTGACTACGTAGCGTCTGGGTCAGTCGACATGGGTATAGTCGGCCAAAACATGCTGTATGAGACGAGTACACAAATTGACACTCTCATAGAGCTGAACTTCGGCTTCTGTTCACTGTGCGTAGCTGTTCCTCGTGAGTCCTCAGTAAACGATCTTCGGGAACTGAGAAACTGCAAAGTTGCCACATCATATCCCAAATCTACACAGAAGTACTTTACGAATATGGACGTCGCCGTAGATATAGCGACTATCAAAGGATCAGTTGAGATTGCGCCCGCGCTAGGTATGGCTGATGCTGTCATTGATCTCGTGTCCACTGGGAGCACTCTTGCACTAAATGATCTTCGTGTCATCGACAAAGTGTATGACTCCCAGGCAGTTCTCGTCGCTACACGACTAAAGCTAACAAATAGAAAAGCCATACTTATGCGTCAGCTACTTATGCGAATTCGGGGAGTTCTCTCTGCGGGTTCCTTCAAATATGTGATGATGAATGCTCCTCAAGACAGACTTCAAGAGATTCGAGAAGTAGTGCCAGGTCTCAAATCCCCCACCATCACACCACTCTCAACTAAAGGGTGGATTTCAGTCCAGACTGTCGTTAAAGAAGATGTTTTTTGGGAGACGATAGAGAAGTTAAAAAAGATTGGTGCCTCAGGTATTTTAGTTTTACCAGTTGAAAAAGTCATTATATGAAAGTAACCAGATTAAAAGAACTAAGCAAAAGAGATTATTCACGAATCGTGAACAGATCAGCTGGCACAAATGTGTCAATAACGCCCAACGTAAGAGCCGGAATGGACAGGGTGAGAAACGATGGAGACAAAGTGATCATGGATAAATACCAAAGTAGATTCGGAAAAATGAAATACAAATCTATACGCGTGACGGATAGTCAGATCAAAAATGCATACGAACAGATCGATGAAGCAACCATCAATGCTTTGAGGCACATGATACGAAATATACGGGCAGTGCAGGGTGCGCAACTGCCCAAAACCAAAGATGTTGTCGTAAGCCCAGTTGACGGCATACGAGTATGGAGGGAGTGGAGAGCAATTGGTAAGGTAGGGCTCTATATTCCAGGTGGTAAGGCTGTATATCCATCATCTGTCCTGATGAGTGCGATACCTGCGCAGATAGCAG
>CAYTZE010000104.1:0-1687 GCA_964442415.1 uncultured Candidatus Saccharibacteria bacterium | reverse complement strand
AATCATAGCTACAAATACTTGAATACCACAAATCTATGATTTCTGAATTTGTATTATTCGTATAATTCGCCCATTCGTATATTTGTATATAGAGACTAGCTCAAACCAACCATTTTCACAATATCAGCATGAACAGCCTCGATAGTCTGTTGGCCATTAATATCAAGGAAATTCACGTCAGGATTGGATCTGTAATACTCGACAACTGGCACGACTTCTCGCTCATACCATTCCATACGTTTGGCCATAGCTTCATCTGTATCATCATTTCGACCACGGAGTTTGAGACGCCTAGTAGACTCATCATGATCGACATCGAGATAGATGATCCAAGGCTTATCAAGTCCATAAAAAGGAAAGACAGAATCAAGTACCTGTGCTTCAGTAACCTTGCGAGGCGTACCATCGAAAAGCAGGTTCTGTGTACCGTCAAAACTCTTGGCCAAAACATTACTCCAGCTATGTACAGTCATAAATACTGGCATGAAACCGCCATTGTCGATCGTATTCCCTGTAAGGTTACCTGTGAATGTTCCGTCTTTTTTGATCTTGCGCAACTCATCACCCGTGATGACGTGCAGCACTTTATTGGCAGGATCCTTTGCCTTCAATGTCTTCTCCAACTGTTCCGCTTGCGTCCCCTTGCCGCACCCAGATCTCCCAACAAATATGTATGACTGTGGTTTGTGTTGCATTTGATTGTTGTATTTCATCCCATTTTACCTTGACTGACAGTGCTTTACAAGAAAATGACCCAGGTGATGCCTAGGTCATGTGCAACATTCTCAGAAAATATGACTATGGTACCAATTGCTGATCAGCAGTAGTCGGAACGGTGCCCGAAACTGGTGGCATCGGTGGTAAAGGTCGAGTAGATGAAGCACGGGCCTTCAACTCCTTCCTTATATCCCTCATATCATCATCTATCTCACGATTGAAAGATGGTGTACTCGAGGCACGTTCCTTCAGGTACTGCTCTAGAGCCTTGTGAGCTGCATCAGCATTATCAGCAGGAATGTAACCAAGCTTGACCAAGATGTTCACCACTTCTTGAGGAGGCAAAGGTTTTGGACCTTTGGATCTATCTTCATCCCCTCCTCTTTGAGGCATAGGCCTACCATTTGGAGTCGACGACCCGAGTCCTTGCTGGAAACGAGGTTGGGTTGTTGATCCTGGTTGCAATGCCCCTTTCATATCTCGCCTTTCTGGACCTCTACCGACAAGAGCGGCCAAGAAATCTCCTACAGGTGAGGTGATAGATGCTGCCAGACTTTCTGACCCATCATACGATTGTGCTGTATCGAACATCGCTTGGACTGACGGCAATGTATACGTCATCCAAGCTAGAGCCGTGAGTACAAATATGTACTTGAACTGATCCTTGGTGAACGCTGGTTTGTTGTCGAGCATAGTTTTTCTTTTACGCATGTTTGTAATCTGATTGTTAAGGTACTACCTGTTAATAACGGAGAAAGGCACCCCTCGTATGAGGTGATGCCTTGGGTAGTGGGATTATTATAGCAAGAATGAATTGCTGCGCAAGTGAGTTATCCACACCTACTTCCTCTTCTCTACAATCTCCTTCTCAACATTGCCTGCGCCAAGTAACTTCATCTTTTCTTCATCTAGAATTGATAAGGTTACGATGTGGGAGAAAAATACGTGAAAAATTTTGATAGGTGGAACA
>CAYTZE010000103.1:0-1787 GCA_964442415.1 uncultured Candidatus Saccharibacteria bacterium | reverse complement strand
TACTTTTTGGTGCTGGAGTTGCTGTGTTTTTCATGGTTCATATTATCGTGAATGTCGGTATGAATATGCATCTTTTGCCAGTGACTGGTACACCTCTGCCATTCTTGAGTTATGGGGGGACGCATATCATGATCGAGTTTTCAACTCTCGGAGTATTGATGGCTATGCGTCGCTACTCTCGTTCAGCACACAAAGATGCGGTCAAAAATGAGTTTGTGGGACCACAATAAAAAAGATACAAAAACCAAGATACAATCACCAAACCTTAGCTACTGGGTTTGGTTATTGTATCTTGTACCTTGTATCTTTCTAGATTTTGATTACTTCGCACTGTATAAAGTTTCAACACTCTCTACCATTTTTTCAACAGAATAATCCCTCAGCACTCTTTCTTTTAGTGCTGCTCCATATTTCCTGCGCTCCTCAGGGTGTTCGATCATGAATGATATAGCGTGTGAAAGTTCGCGGATATTTTTCGGTTGAACTAAAACGCCAGAATGCATGTCAGTGATGACTTCTGGGATACCACCGACAGTGGTAGCAACTACAGGTAGGGAAGCGCAGCCAGCCTCTAGGATGACATACGGCAAACCTTCTTTGACCGATGAGAGTGCAAATATACTGAATGCCTTCAAATATTCATTGGCATGATCGATATATCCCGCGAGGAATACATGGGACTCGAGCTTCTTTTCCTTTATGAGCATACTGAGGCTAGCTTTTTCTTGACCATCTCCGATAATGACGAGGATAGCTTGAGTATACTGTTCGACAACTGTTGCGAAAGCCTCGATCATATATGTGAGACCCTTATTGAGATGGAGTTCGGCGATGGTACCGAGTACTATTTTCTTGTTAAACTCCGTAAGCTCCATGCCGATTTGTTTTGCGAGCTCTTGTTTTGCGCCATCAATAGAAATGAATGTAGGAGATTTGATGCCAAGTGGAATGAGGGTGATCTTGTCCTTCGCACCAGGGAAGTGGAGTGCTTGCGTGTATTCACGCTGTGAGAGGAGAATGGTTTTGTGACAAAAGATCATAGTGAGCCATGAGAAAAATGCAATCACTGCACGTTGGTGTAGTGGGCGAGCCTCGTTGAAGCTCCAGCCGTGGATGGTACTTATAACTAGCGGAACACGAAGCACTCTGCCAGCAACAGATCCGAGTCCAGCGGCCTTTGGGCTGTGTAGGTGGAGGACGTCAGGTCTGCGGTGACGAATGATAGAGATTATCTCCTTGAGTGATGCAGCATCTTGTCTCGTCGATACATCACGTCTGAGCACATCGATAGAGTGTGTGTATATGCCAGCTGCCTCGAGTTTGGTTCGGAGAGTGCCATTACCACCGAGCGCCACTGCAACATCGTGACCCTTCTCCTTCATCGCTACTGCCAGATCATAGACATGGCGCTGTGCACCGCCCCAGTTCGATTTGGTGATTAGATAGAGTATCTTCATAAGTCTAAAATTACCACAAGTTAAGCTTTTTGTAACTGCTATTGATTTAATAGCAAAAGCGTGGTAATGTATTCACCATGACTTCTGTGGCAAATTCACGTAGTGCACTCATTTTGGTTGTCGGCGACCTTGTGGCTTATGTGTTTTCTCTTATATTTGCACTAACTATCAGGTACGGCATGATACCAGATCGTGAATTATTTTCTGCACACATACCCTCGTTTAGTGTGCTCTTTGCTATATTCTTGTTGGTGAGTTTTAGTGCAGGTTTATATGACAAACAGTCAGTACTCATCAAGGGGCGTACCCAAGGACTACTCGTGCGAGTTC
>CAYTZE010000102.1:0-1801 GCA_964442415.1 uncultured Candidatus Saccharibacteria bacterium | reverse complement strand
GGTAGAGTCCAGTAGCCACAAAGCGCCACCAAATAACAAAAGTGCGACGATGAGTATAGAAATTATTTTCAACAATTTACCATGTCCCGATTCCATGATGACATAAGTATAGCATTGAGAGCATCAGACCGCTCTTTGTGGCAAGAATGTTCGAAGCTATTGTGTACTCGCAATCTCTACCCACTGATCTACAGAGATATCCTCAGCTCTCACCTTCGGATCTAGATCTAGCTTTTCCCAGATACTTTGGATCAATTCTAGATTTATAATTGATTCGATATTCCTAATCGCAAACTTCCTTTTATGAGCAAAACCAGATTTGACAATACTGAAAAAACGGCTGATATCAATGGTTTTTTCAGGTATTTTATTTCCATCAGCACTATTTTTGTGAAATAATTTGTCAGAAATATGTGTGATAGCTATGATGGCAGAGTCCACTGTCGGTGGAGGAGTGAATGCTCCAGGAGGAACCTTGGCGATTATTTTTGGAGCACCGAATGCCTTGACTGAAACTGAAAGAATACTTTCTTTGCCATCATGCGCCACTATACGATCAGCCACTTCCTTTTGTACCAAGATGACCATACGATCTGGCCGTGGACCATGTTCGAGGAATTTTTCTAATATAGCCCCAGTAATGTAGTAGGGTATATTTGCAACGATGGCAAAAATTGGTGTACGACGCACCTCTGAATGCTCAGAATGAGAAGTGTGATTGTTGAGTATCGATGAGAGGCGTTCATCTGTCATTTCCAAAATATCTCCGGAAATGATCTTTAGCGATCCGGACTGAATGTCTGCGAAAAAATCTTGCTCGAGCATAGTGACTGCGCGTACATCCTTCTCTACAGCTACAACTTTTGCACCTGCAGTGAGTAGTGCACGCGTCAAGACGCCTTTACCTGGTCCTATCTCCAGTACAGTCTCCCCTGTTTGTATTTGTGCGGTTGCGATTATTTGCCCCAGTACATGAGTTGAGTTCAGAAAATGTTGCCCGAGTGATTTTTTTGCAAAAAGTTTCATAACGACAGAGTTGATGTTTGACAGCATAGCACGAGCTCATATACGAGCGATGTGTTGTTAAAAATCTATAAACAACGCCTTGGCACCACTCGATCTTTCTGGTGGTGCTTGGTCTTCTATCAGAGAGTCATCAATATCAGTGATGAATTCTGATGCGGTATTCACTCGCTGTGTACCATATACAGTACGGAGCATGGTGTAGCTCAAATGTACCTTTTTTCGGGCTCGAGTCAAAGCAACATAGAACAAGCGTCGTTCCTCCTCTCTTTCAGATTTGCTCATGTTGGCATCGTCGATGTGCTTGAATGGAAAGAGATCCTGTTCCATTCCTGCAATAAAGACATGATCGAACTCCAAACCTTTCGATGCGTGGACAGTCATGAGCTTCACTGCATCTTCGTCTGTCTTCAATTCATCTTGATCAGTCGCGAGTGCGGCATTGGCGAGTAGAGCTTCGATGCCTGCAGGGATGTTATCGTTTGCACCAGCGGAGGAAGTAGTCATGGATCCTTCACCCACGATCGGCTCCGCTCGAACCACAGAACGACTCGCGGAGCCGTCTTTTCTCGGCGCTGGTGTTGAGGTGAACAGAGCATTGTTTCGCAGCGCCTCCGAAGAGGGTTCAGGATCCATGACTACTTCCTCCGCTGGCGCCACGTATTCATCATACTGTGCCGCCACCGAGACCAGCTCACGAATGTTGAGGAGGCGCTCTTCGTCCTCGCCATCACCTTCACGAAGAATTTTCTCCATGCCTGATTCTTGGATGACAAAC
>CAYTZE010000101.1:0-1829 GCA_964442415.1 uncultured Candidatus Saccharibacteria bacterium | reverse complement strand
GCTGTACACGCAAGGTCTTGGCTGGATTGGTCGGGTCTATTTTGGACAGAGGTGAGACGAGCTTTGGGTGACCGACGAGCCAGGCAGGACCGACGATTTGCTTGCGGCAATATTTCCACAGAGTATCAGTCAGTCGCTCTTTATTTTTGCCATCATAGTCAACCTTGAGATCACGAAGTTTCTGCTCCATGTCCTTCTCCGAGGCAGTGAGAACATCTATACCCGTCATCTTCTTGACTGTCTCAACGTAGTCAATCCTCTCCCATGCGCCACCAAGATCAACCTTGCTACCCTTCACGTCGAAGGAAAGTGTGCCAAATGTCGCTTGCGCAACCTCCTTGATCAGTTTCTCTGTAAATACTATGCCATCCTCAAATGTCATGTATGCGCAATAGAACTCGAGGTTGGTGAACTCTTGTGCATGCTCGGGACTGGTGCCTTCATTCCTATACAAGCGCCCAATCTCATATGTTCGCGGGAATCCAGCGGCCAACAATCTCTTCTGCCAGAGTTCACCAACTGAGATACGTAGGTAAACTGGTAAATCGTAGTCGTTGTGGTGGGTTTTGAATGGTGTAGCCTCAGCCCCACCTGTAGTAGTCTCCAAAGTTGGTGTCTCAACCTCGAGGAATCCTTCGGATTTCATGATTTCGCGAGTTTTGTCCCAAAATCGTGCCTTCTTATGGAATATTTCTCGTGCTTCAGGATCCATTATGAAATCCAAATATCTCTTTCGGAATTTCTCATCTGGATCTGTCAGTCCATGCCACTTTTCTGGTAATGGCAAGAGTGATTTTGATGCCATAGTCCAAGATGTAACTAGGATACTCTGCTCTCCCCTATTGGTCGTGAAGAAAGTTCCCGTAACACTCACAATATCACCAATATCAACCGCATTTGTGAAAAGTTCGAACAATTCTGAACTGAGAACATCCTTCTTGATCACCGACTGAAAAATATCCTTACCGTCATCTAGTACAGCAAATAAAATTGCACCCTGACCTCGAATAGCCATAATACGACCAGAAAGTGAGGTGACTTTCTGGGACTTTTCATATTCAGCAAAATTGGCTTTTGCATCTCTGAGGCAAAAATCCCTAGGCACCATAGCTGGATATGCCTCCATACCAGCCTTCTTGAGTAATTCCAATTTGGAAAGACGAGTCGCTCGAAGTTCGTCAAGTGTTGCCATGGTAAAATTTTACAGGTAAAAGTTAAAAATTGAAAGTAAACAAACTACTACTTAATGGTTTCTATCTTGTATGTCACAATTCCTTTTGGGGTTGTGACTTTGATACTATCTCCTGCCTTGTGCCCGAGCAGAGCAGAACCCAGTGGTGACATGTTCGAGACTTTTCCATGTGACATATCAGCTTCCTCAGAACCGACTATAGTGTACACAAATGACTTATTTTCACCTCCCTTTGTTAGACTGACAGTAGAACCAACGATGATCAGATCACTACCACCAGCTGAGGCTATCTTTGCATTTTTGATAAGATCCTCCAGATGTCCTATGCGGTCTTCTACTATAGCCTGATCCTCACGAGCCTGGTGGTACTCAGCGTTCTCAGAAAGATCGCCAAGTCTCTTGGCATACTCGAGTTGTTCGGCTACTTCTTTGCGCCTAGTAGTCTTTAGATATTCGAGCTCTTTCTTCAATTCAGAAAATTTTTCTGTAGTTAAATATTGCAATTCGGACATAAAATGAAATCACTTGGGTTAGTAAGCTTGGCCTTAGTATAGCAAAACATCAGCGAATAACCAATACGCAAAGCAAGATACAATAACCAGGAAACAATGACCAAACCTTAGTAGCGTGGTTTGGT
>CAYTZE010000100.1:0-1842 GCA_964442415.1 uncultured Candidatus Saccharibacteria bacterium | reverse complement strand
TCAACCGGTCTTTTGTTAGCAATATCGAGAACGGGAAGACAAACCCGACTCTTTCGACTATTACCAACTTGGCGGATGCAGTAGGTGTTTCGGTTAACGAACTTTTGAAATAGATATGAATCAAATTGTTTACATCCTAAAGAACGAGTCGATGCCTGAGTATATCAAGATAGGATTTACTCATGGGGACGTAAAGGAAAGAATGAAGCAACTGGACAGAACAGGCACGCCACTTCCTTTCGAAGTTTATTATGCGGCCGTGGTTGAAGATGCCGAACGAGAAGAAAAATGGATTCATTCAATTTTTGCGGATCGGAGGGCGCGGGATAGTCGCGAGTTTTTCAAAATGAACCCTGAATATGCGGCTCTCGCCTTAAAAAGAGTTGAGATTCGAGAAGAGACCATCGATAGCGGTTTAACGAAAGAGCAGGAGAAAGCAGTAGATGAGGTAAGAGAGAGGCGTTCCCGATTTCATTTCGCTCAATACGGAATACCAGTCGGATCAAAGCTTACGTTCACGAGAAATCCGGATATTGTCGCTGAGGTTGTCGAGAACGACAAGATAAAAATTGGCGAAAGAGTAAATAGTCTCTCTGGTTTTGCTATGGAATTGCTTGGCTATCAAAGAAAACCTCAGGGAACGCTTTACTTTGAGTTTGAGGACGAGATTTTGGATGATCGTCGAAGGAGAATGGATGATGAACAACAAACAATACTATGAGCAACAAAGATACAGGTTTGAATAGAACTAAAGAACAAGAGCGGTCAGAGTTGCATCGTGCTATTTGGCAGATTGCCAATGATTTGCGCGGTAGCGTAGATGGTTGGGATTTCAAGCAGTATGTGCTCGGGATGCTCTTTTATCGTTTCATTAGTGAAAATCTTACCAATTACATCAACGCTGATGAACGTCGGACAGGTAAGAAAGATTTTGATTACGCCACACTTTCAGATGAAGAAGCTGAATTTGGTCGTGCTGATACAGTGAAAGAAAAAGGCTTCTATATCTTACCGAGTGAACTTTTTATTAATGTTCGTACCAAGGCTCGCAATGATGCGAATCTCAACGAAACACTCACGAATATTTTCCGTGATATTGAGAACTCGGCAAAAGGCGCGAATAGTGAAGACGATCTCAAGGGCTTGTTCGATGATATTGATGTCAATTCCAACAAACTCGGAAGCACGGTAGAAAAAAGGAATCAGAAACTTACCAGGCTGTTGGAGGCTATCGGTGATCTGGGACTTGGCAATTATTCCGACAACACTATAGATGCTTTCGGCGATGCGTACGAGTTTTTGATGACCATGTACGCTTCAAATGCTGGAAAGTCCGGGGGTGAATTCTATACACCTCAGGAAGTGAGTGAACTGCTGGCAGAAATTACTACGGTCGGCAAGAAAGAAGTGAATAAGGTGTATGATCCAGCTTGCGGTTCTGGATCACTCCTCCTCAAATTTGCCAAGGTTCTCGGTCGTGAAAATGTCCGTCAGGGTTTTTATGGCCAAGAAATCAACCTTACGACCTACAACCTCTGTCGTATCAACATGTTCTTGCACGACATCAACTACAATAATTTTGATGTTGCTCACGGTGATACTCTTATCGACCCCAAGCACTGGGATGATGAGCCGTTTGACGCTATCGTCTCCAATCCGCCGTATTCGATTCATTGGGAAGGTGACGCGAATCCGCTTCTCATTAATGACCCCCGATTTTCACCAGCCGGAGTACTTGCGCCCAAGAGTAAAGCCGATCTCGCCTTTACCATGCACATGCTCTCGTGGCTTTCCACGAGCGGTACAGCGGCTATTGTTGAGTTTCCCGGCGTTCTCTACCGT
>CAYTZE010000099.1:0-1894 GCA_964442415.1 uncultured Candidatus Saccharibacteria bacterium | reverse complement strand
TTTTATCAAGTCTACCTTCGCGAGTACCTAGCTCAAGCACTGGCAATGTGGAGTTTTTAGAGACTTGAGATTTTGCCATAGAAGCAACGAGTGCACCAGACAATTGTTAAAGCATACGGCAGAAGACACCTTTCGCCCGAGGATGATAGTATACTCAATGCGTAGCACAAGTCAAATGTATTTTGCACGAAAAACATGCCCCTACATGAGAGAGGCACACAGCTTGTCCTAGACCACTAAGTTGTATGCTTGGATGCCCAATAGTTATTCGCACGTAACAAGGAATCAAAAGTACCCGCATCTTCCCAGAATCCCTTAATCACTTTTGCCTGGAGTTCACCCAGTTCGAAATATGCATTATTGACTGCTGGTGAGTTTTGATAGCTTGTCATTTCTATCTCGTTTCTGGCTGATGGGGTAAGTTTTTTTGCAATCCCACTCACTCTATTATCAAATACGTAAAAGCCCACAGATGCAAAATTACTTTTTGGTTGCTTTGGTTTTTCTTCGATAGATAGAACCTTGCCGTTCTCATCAAACTCCACAACTCCAAGTCTCTCAGGATCAGGCACCTCTTTCACGAGTATGAGACCACCTTTCTTAAACGACCGCAAATCTTCCGTAAAATCATAATCAAAGATATTGTCACCAAGTATGAGTGTAACGTTGTCCCCCCCAATAAAATTTTCACCCACAATAAATGCGTCTGCGAGACCCCGAGGCTTTTCCTGAATCTCATACGTAAACTTACATCCGAAATCTTTTCCTGAACCGAGAAGATTGAGAAACTGTCCCGCATACTCTGGGGCGATGATGATGAGGATATCTTTGATACCGGCTGTGACCAGAGTCTGGATAGGGTAGTAGATCATCGGTTTGTTATACACCGGCAGGAGCTGTTTGGAGGTGATCTTAGTGAGCGGGCGAAGTCTTGTGGCACTGCCACCCGCAAGAATGATGCCTTTCATACACCGTGATATTGTAGGAGGATCATCACCAAATGCAAGTCCGCACCTAATACAGCGCTAGCGTGAGTGCGAGAAATACGATCGAAGCGCCGATGAGTACGTACTCGAGTATCACTCTCAGACGGAGCGTTTTGGTGATGATGTGGTGATAGATACCCCAACAGATATAGAAGCATGTGAAAGCGACGAACATGAACATCTGCATCCCGTGCATTCCCGCAAACACACGAACACCGAGGATAAAAAAGACCGCAGCCGTAAACATGAGCAGATAGTCAAAGAGATGGGTGTGCCAGACTTCTTTACGGATGTGATATATGAGATGTTTCATATTACAGGATCGTACCTCTGCCAAGGAAATAGATACCGATAAGCACTGCACCTAAGAAAACGATATGTATGATGTGTTTACCGCGATGACGACGATACTGTGTATGGCTCAGGTGGTAGAGATCTATCACGAAAATTACGATGAGCATCGCTACCGCAGTCACACTCATGAATCGGAATGCAGGATAGAGATTGATCGCGGGCGCCTTAGTGAGTGCAGCGCGTCCATCGGGCATGATGACTGTTTCCTTAGTTGACGCCAGCGAGGTGGTGGTAGGCAGTGAGATAGTCGGTGAAGGGGCCTGGTCCTTCGGTAACACACGAGCTCGAACGGGGATCGGTGATATGTCTTCACCGAGTGTGGACTGCTCAACTGGCTCTGAGGGGGATGTTGTCTGTGCGAGTGCAGATTTACTCCCAAACATCTGTACAACGAGTGTTGTGTCCTCTCCAGACAAAGACCCGTTCACGACTGCGATACCCACTTCACGATAGTTAGGATTCAAGATATTCGCCCGGTGAGTGGGCGAGTTCATCCACGCTTGGACCACGGCTCCGCTATCCATGAAGTTCTTTGCGAGGTTTTCCCCGGCATA
>CAYTZE010000098.1:0-1938 GCA_964442415.1 uncultured Candidatus Saccharibacteria bacterium | reverse complement strand
TGAGTCTTGTTCACTACTGATCAGTTCATCTGTCGCCCATTTGATATAGGTTAGTGGTGTGCGAAATTTGTGTGCGATAATTGTAACAAATTCGTACTTTATTTTTTCAGTTTTACTTATTGCATTCCAGATCAATTTTGCAACAATGACAACAATGAATATGAGTGACAGTGCTAGTATGCCACCAGCTATGACATTTGGGATAGATATAGGTATTGTGAAGGTGATGCTTTGATAGGGCAACATAGTCATATTATATCACAGCATATTATTCTTGACTTAGAATAACGGCTCTGTTAGTATGCTTTGACGAGCTCGACAGAGCTTTATTTTCATCATCTCAACATTCTATGGCTCGATCCCTGAAGAAAGGACCCTATATCGAAGAGCGACTCCTCAAGAAAATTGAGGGCAAAAAGGCCGCGACTGCAGGTGTCATCAAGACATGGTCACGTCGTTCACAGATCTCACCAGAGATGCTTGGCTTCACATTTGGTGTACACAACGGTCGCGCGCATATAGATGTTCTGGTCACCGAGGATATGGTTGGACACCGCCTCGGTGAATTTTCGCCTACAAGGAAGTTCCTTCGACATGGAGGAAAGATGCAGAAGGAGATCGAGCTCAAGGCTAAGGAGGCAGAGATCAATGCTGCAAAGTCAGCCAAGGAGGCAGCTACCTCTGCTACCAAGAAATAAGTACCGCCATGATCACCGCCTCTCTCAAAAATTATCGCATATCTCCTCGCAAGGTCCGCGTAGTGGCTGATATGATCCGTGGCAAGAATGTAGCAGATGCCAAGAACATCCTCACCTTCGCCATGAAGAAGGCCAAGCATCCTCTCCATGATCTTCTCGACTCCGCTATCGCCAACGCTTCTCACAACCACAAGATGGATGCAGGCATGCTTTTCGTAAAGGAGATTCGTGTTGATCAGGGCTTCATCATGAAGCGTTCGATGCCAGTCTCACGTGGTTCAGCTCATCCGATCAAGAAGCGCACGAGTCATGTGAGTATCACCTTGGATGCACGCGCACCGAAGGCCACAAAGACAAAGAAAATAACAGCAAAGTAATACCATGTCACATACCGTACACCCATATTCACATAGACTTGGCATCATCAGAGACTGGAAGAGTCGATGGTTTAGTACTGACAAGAGTTATCGCACAGCCCTCAAGGCCGACCTTCTCATTCGTGAGTTTTTGCAAAAGGAGCTTCGTGCCAACTATGTTGGTGGTATCGATATCGAGCGCAACCAGAAAGTTCTCCGTGTGATAGTCAAGACCTCACGTCCAGGTATGCTCATCGGCAAGGCTGGAGATGGTGCAGTGAAGCTTCGTGAGAAACTTTTGAAACTTATCACCAAGAACAAGGCAGTTGTTGCAGGTCAAGAACTCAAGATTGATATCGAGGAGGTACGCAACCCAGAGTCCAACTCCGCTATTGCTGGCATGATGATCGCTGAGTCACTCGAGAAGCGTTTGCCATTCCGCCGTGTGATGAAGCAGACTATCGAGAAGGTCATGGCCAACAAGGACGTTCAGGGTATCCGTATACGCCTCGGAGGCCGTCTTGGTGGTGCTGAGATCGCACGTTCAGAGGAGCTCAAGAAGGGTCGTATCCCACTCCAGACACTCCGCGCAGACATCGACTTTGCTCGCGAGAAAGCACATATGACCTACGGAGATATCGGTATCAAGGTCTGGATCTACAAGGGTGAGATTTTCAAGAAGGATCAAAAATCTTAGAAGCAAGATGCAGGATTCATGATTCAGGAATAGAAATTTTATTCTTGAATCATGAATCTTGAATCTAGATTCATCAACAACTACCATGTTATTCCCTAAGAAAGTCAAACATCGCAAGCATTTCGTCAAGCGTAAGAACGCTGTGAAAAAAGCAGGCAAGCACGAGACACGTGGCGTCTCGGTCGAT
>CAYTZE010000097.1:0-2048 GCA_964442415.1 uncultured Candidatus Saccharibacteria bacterium | reverse complement strand
GACAGCAAATTAGTTTTCGTAACAGGGGTATTGAGTCCTTGTTTGCCCCACATATTGCTGGCAATCTCACGGAATGCTATGGCTTTGGAAGTCATATTGAGATACAGGTTCCTCCTCGTCAGATGCGTACACAACGCATGCATACCATCATGATCGGAAGATAGAGTAACCAAATTCAAACGAAATCGCAGCTACAGCTGCGATTTTTTTGTGCACCAAGAAATTATGGACACGAACGTTACTCATGCAACCCAATCTGCAATTCGTACAATCTTCGATACTCCCCACCCTCGATCTTGAGCAACTCATCATGAGTACCCTTCTCAATTATGCGACCTTCTTTGAAAACTAGGATAATGTTAGCCTTGCGAACTGTACTCAGACGATGAGCAATAATAAATGTAGTTCGACCCTGCATAAGTTCATTCAATGACTGAGTGATGTTCTTTTCTGAGCCAGCATCAAGTGCAGAAGTTGGCTCATCCAAAATGAGTATGCGGGGATTACGGAGGATGGCACGCGCGATCGCTACGCGCTGTTTCTGACCAACCGACAACTTCACGCCACGCTCACCTACTATCTGTAGCCACTTCTCAGGGAATTTTTCGATGAATTCTAACGCATATGCTTTCCTAGCTGCTTCCTTCATCTCTTCGTCACTAGCAGTGAAGTTTCCGTATTTAATATTGGTAGTAATAGTATCATTGAAAAGCACAACTTCCTGTGGAACAACAGCCATCTGTTGACGAAACTTTTTGAGATCAAGCCTTTGGATCGGATTGTTATCTATCAGGACCTCACCGCTTGTGGGAAAATTGTAGCCAGAAATAAGATCAACCAGAGTACTTTTGCCCACACCTGATTCACCAACCAAAGCAACTACGTCACCAGCATGTACCTCAAAAGAAATATCCTGCAAGACCGGTTTGCCCTCGTCATAGCTGAAATTCACATTCTTGAAAGAAATATCACCTTTTATTTCAGAGGTAATAGCATCTTTTGGAGTGTAAATCTCAGCTGGAGTTTGCAAAATCTTCTCAGTCTCTTGAATATTCACAATTCCATTCTGAATAGTTTGCCACTGACGTGCGATGGTCACGAATGGTCCAAAAATCATGGCCGCATAAGCATTAAAGGCCAAAAGCTCACCGAGTGTCATCGAGCCAGCACGAATATAGATTACTGACAGAACAAAAATTATTATTTGTGTAGCCAAAATGATAAAACGCTGATACAGAGTCAGTGATCCCCAAACATTGGTCATCTTCATCCAAAGAGGTACGGCCTTCCGACTACTTGCAAAAAGTTTCTCACGCTCATAATCCTCAGCTGTAGCTTGCTTGACTGTGAGTGTGTTGCCGATAGCATCGAATGCATCTCCCCACAAAACTTTCATCAGGATGGCCCAGTACTGCTTCTGATATTCGCCGAGTGGCTTCACCTTACGGAGCAAAATAAATACATACAAGAGGAGCCCTATGACAAGGAATACGGCCAAAAGTGGCTTCACATAAAAGGCGATACCGAGGGCTATTACAATACTTAGAATCTGTGGTGCCAGATCAATAACTATTCGACCAGCTATAGTTTCGAGTGCACCAGCCGCAGTATTGATGTTACCACCAATTTCGCCAATCTTATTCTTCTTGTGAAATGACATCGGCAGTGTCATCAAGAAACTAAAACCTTGCGAGAGATAATCAAGCCAAATAGTATTGGAGAGTTTCTCGCTCAGGATGGTACTGCGCCAATCGAGGATATATGTCACTGCTTGAACTATCGCCCAAAGGACAAGGAGTGCGGCATATAGCGGTATCACATAACCTAGTATATTTGTGAACCCAACACTAGAAATAGAGTCGAAGAATTTACCAGCTACATACGGTATGATGCCATTTCCGATAGCAGAAAAGATGCCCATGACCGAAAGCATTATGATGCGACCTCTATATTGACCGAGATATTTGAGCAGTACTTTGAAACCGGTATAAATACCTTCCTTGGTTATTTTTGGTGAGGGTGAATCGTCTTCCATAGAATAAATATAT
>CAYTZE010000096.1:0-2140 GCA_964442415.1 uncultured Candidatus Saccharibacteria bacterium | reverse complement strand
CTTGCCGATCTCTGTCTGGAATATCTGATCATTGCTATCTATACGTACTGGATTGTTATTGGTCGGCACTACTGCTACTTCGAGACCATATACCTTGAAGAATTCTTCGCCAGAAGTAGCGGCTGTTCCCGTCATTCCTGCCAGTTTCGGATACATACGGAAAAAGTTCTGGAATGTGATAGAAGCATAAGTTCGTGACTCCTGCTGGATACGAACACCCTCCTTGGCCTCGACAGCCTGGTGAAGTCCATCTGACCAACGTCGACCTGGTTGCATACGACCTGTAAATTCATCGACGATCACGATCTCATTGTCTTTCACTACATACTCCTTGTCTTTGTGATAGAGCGCTTGTGCCTTGATGGCAGTCTCGAGGTGATGTACGGACTTGATGCCCTTGTCTGTATATATATTGTCTATTCCCAGAGACTTTTCGGCCTTGGTGATACCATCTGATGTGAGTGATATAGAGCGATGTTTCTCATCGAGTGTGTAGTCTTCATCTTGCTTGAATGAACGCACCATCGAGGCAAACTGTTTGTAGGTAGCCTCTGCATCACGAGTAGGGGCTGAAATGATGAGTGGCGTTCGAGCCTCGTCGATAAGGATAGAGTCTATCTCGTCCACGATGGCATAGTTGGGCTCACGTTGGCGAAGCTTGTCTGGTGAATACTCGAGGTTGTCACGGAGATAGTCGAAACCAAACTCATTGTTGGTTCCATATGTTATGTCAGCAGCATATGCTTCACGACGAGACACAGGTCGGAGGAATTCGTGCACAACCTTGAATGCGCCAAGCTGATCACGCTCTGTATCCAATGAATCTTTGGCAGAGATCTTAGATTGGGGATTGGAGATTTGAGAGTTTGAATTCTGAGATTTTCCTGTCTCTAGTCTCGATTCTCCAATCTCTCTGTGATCTGCGTCATACAAGAAACTGGCTTCACTATTTATCACACCGACAGAAAGTCCGAGAAATGCATAGATCTGACCCATCCAGACTGCGTCACGACGTGAGAGATAATCATTGACCGTGACCACATGCACACCCTTTCCAGTCAAAGCATTCAAGTATGCGGGGAGTGTAGCCACCAAGGTCTTGCCTTCTCCTGTTCTCATTTCGGCGATAGATCCAGAATTCAGGACCATGCCTCCGATGAGCTGCACGTCAAAGTGTCTCTGACCGAGTGTGCGACGTGATGCTTCACGCACTACCGCGAATGCTTCAGGAAGAATCTCCTGCATAATCGCCTTCTCTTCCTCTGTGGTTTTGACCTCTGAGTGATCATTCTTATCTGAAAGGAATTTCTTTCTGAACTCATCAGTCTTACCACGCAACTCAGCATCAGATAATGCCTTCATCGATGACTCAAGCTCGTTTATTTGTAGCACAAAAGGCTCGAATTCCTTGACACTCTTGGTATTCGTCCCGCCACTAAATAATTTGCTGAAAAATGCCATATAGGTAGGCACTGTAACATATTTTTCGATATAAAAAAACTGGGGCGTGACGATCCGATTTTGGATCGCACGCCCCAGAAGTAACAATAACCGAAGTTCAAAACGAAGTAAGGAGAGTTTGGCTTACAACATCCACCGAAGATATAGGAAAATGTAGTAAACGCGAAAGGTACTTCGTATATTACTTTAACACCACCAAAAATCAAAAGCAAAGTTAGATATCAACATCCTAATTGACCCACTCAACTTCGCCTTCGATCTCAATTCCAGTCTTTTCTTTGACTAGACTCATGAGCTCACGTGCGAGACCAAATACCTCCTCCGCAGTCGCACCGGGTTCTGTCACTAGAACGAGTGCCTGTTTCTCATAGACACATGCCTTTCCTCGACATATTCCTTTCACATTACAGACCTTATCGAGTATCCAGCCAAGGGATACTTTGACCATACCGTTCTCATGTGTCTCGGCAGAAGTTATCCCTACTGGCACAGGTTCAGGGAATCCAGGAAGTCCAGGATATTTCTTTTGAAGCTCTGCAAATTTATCAGTAGTCACTACTGGATTCTTGAAAAAAGATCCCGCAGTAACCCATAGAGACCAATCTGGCATTTTATTCCAGCGGATATCTATGATGACTACACGAACATCTTCTAGACAAGGTGTAGCAACTACTTACTT
>CAYTZE010000095.1:0-2154 GCA_964442415.1 uncultured Candidatus Saccharibacteria bacterium | reverse complement strand
GTATCTCGACTTAAGAATTTTTTGGTGAAATAAATAATAACTAAATTGTATATCTTCACAACTCAAAATAAGGTCAAATCAAATAGGGGATTTACCCTTATTGAGGTATTGGTCGTCATCGGCATCATCGCAGTTCTAGCGGCGATCGTTCTCGTGGCGGTCAATCCATCACGTCAGTTCAAACTTGCTAGAGATTCACAAAGAGTCAGTAATGTAAATGCATTACTGAATGCTGTTCATCAGAATATGGCTGAGCATCGTGGAACATTTATTTGTAATGGTGCAATAAAGGATATCCCTACAATTCCAACCATAGTAAAAAGTAGTAATATTCCAAGTGATCCAGGTGACATCGCAACATGTATAGTACCTGACTATCTATCATCATTGCCAGCTGACCCATCGAGGGTAGGTGCTCATTACATTAGTAATACTGATTATGATACAGGATATGAGATCTCTCGTGACAGTAATGGTAGGATAACTGCTAGTTCTACAGGTGAACTCACACCTACTATATCCGTGACAAGATAGTTGCTATACTATATGTAATGTTGTCAGATCGTAGTCTCATATTGATCATCGTATGTTGCTTAACAGCAGTATGGTTGGCTGCTGCTATTAAGGTCAATATAACAGGTATAGGAACAGTGACAAAGGCACCATTTAGTATGGTGATGCACCAGACTTCGGTCACCGATCCTGGTTTCTACGACAAGGAAATCGTCAAGGATCCGAAGCCCACTACAGCAACAACAAGTGTCAAACCGCACGGATTGCCAGGAGTGAGTGCACGAGCATATCTTGTGGGCAATCCAAAAACTGGAAAGATATATTTAGAGTATAACAGTCGCTTGGTATTACCCGTAGCTTCTATGTCAAAGCTGGTCACTGCTTTTGTTGCAACTGACTTGATGAAGGTAGACAAAATCATACCTATTACGAAAGAATCGCTAAATGCTCCACCAGATAGGAGCAATCTTATGGAGGGCGAAAAGTTTACTTTATCAGAAGCTTTGTTGCCTTTGTTACTGAGTTCTTCGAATATTACAGCAGAAGCTATTGCCTCATCATCTGATAGAGCATCGTTTATGGAATCTATGAAGAGTTATGCATGGGAGGTTGGCATGCCAAATAGTTTCTTCGCTGATCCATCCGGTGTTAGTTCTAGAAATGTCGCATCAGCACGCGACCTTCTAGGGTTATCCAAGTATTTGATTGATTTTAGGCCTGATATTCTGACAATTACTCGTACCGGTACTACTACGATGGCCACGACTACCGAGCACGGTTCACATATTATTGTGAGTACGCATCCGTTTGTCTCTGATCCTCGCTTCATCGGCGGCAAGACTGGACGCACACCAGAGGCTGGTGAGACTATGTTGACTATCATGGATATCGGAGGTAAGCCTATTGCAATAATAGTGCTCGGATCCAGTTATGGTGGTCGTCAAGGTGATACAAAATTACTGCTAGACAAAGCATTACCGATAATCGCCAAGGATATACCATAATCAATTCAACCAACTTGAGATTAGCTTCTCTGTTTCTTCTGGATTTGCAACCTGAATACAATCAACACCTGTAGCTTTGGCTGGATAATCGTTGCCACCAGGGAACAGGGCATCACCTACAAATACCATGTCATCTGGTGACATTTTGAGGTAATCCTCTATACGACGGATTCCATAAGCCTTATTGACACCTTTTTTCGTGATATCAATCGATGTAGTACCACCCATGCGTATATCGAACTCAGGTATCTTTGTCTGCAAGGAATCAACAATAAGCTGTCTCTTTTTGCGGTCAGGATCCCATCCAGCTTTTAGGTTCAATGGAGCATTCTGTCCGAGTGCGGAAAATGTGATTTGCGAACCACGATCTTCTATAGCATCACCGTACATCTTCTCAGGCTGGACGTAGCCATTTGCTTTGAGTGCGGTATTAAGTGCTAGCATGATCTTCTGCTTTTCTTGCTGAGAAATATGTTCAGCATACTGTTCTACCCATGTCCCTTTCCATGTGTAGAGTCGTGTACCAGATACAGGCAGAATGTATAGGTTGCTCAGATTTTCTGATTGCATGGGAAGTGCACGTAGAACCTGTGTTTCAAATAATGTAAAACCACTTCCAGATATTATAGCCACTTTT
>CAYTZE010000094.1:0-2204 GCA_964442415.1 uncultured Candidatus Saccharibacteria bacterium | reverse complement strand
CGGTGTACCGAAGATACCACGACCGATCATCACACCGTCACAGCCATATTCAATGCACTTTTTATTTGCATCTGAAATTGTAAGAACATCGCCGTTACCAATAATGAGTGTGCGTTCAGCAATTGGCATATCAGCTTGCACTTCATCTCTTAGTTTAATAATTTCTGGCATCAGTTCCCAATGTGCAGGAACATCTGACATTTCTTTGCGTGTTCGTAAATGAACAGTCAGTGCAGGAAGTTTCTGCTCCAAAAGCAATCGTAACCACCCTATATCTACTTTGTTATACCCAATACGCGTCTTTACAGAAATAGGAATGCTCGGCGCACCTTCCCTCGCGGCATTCAATACTTCCAACGCCCTCTTCGGATCCTTGATGTGTGCAGCCCCACCTCCTTGTTTCTCCACTGCACGATCAGGACATCCCATATTGATATCTATACCATCAAAGCCAAGATCCGCACACAACTCTGCAGCCTTCCTCATAGCCTCTGGATGGCCAGTGAAAAGCTGTGCCACGATGGGTCTTTCTTTGTTGGAAAACTTGAGGTCGATCACAAGCCTATCCTTGCCAGAAGAAATCAGACCATCAGCTGAAACAAACTCATTCCACATCACATCAGGCTTGCCGTACTTGGCGATCATCGAGCGGAAGGCGAAGTCAGTAACGTTCGCCATAGGTGCGAGTACGAAAAAAGGCTTGGGTAGATTTGGCCAAAATGAGCCTGTAAACTTGGGTTTTGTAGGCTTTTTCGCAGGCATAAGAGCAGTTTACAGTTAAAAATGTAAAGTGCAAAGCTAACAATCAAAGTGCAAAGTTATAGTGAAAATTCATGTTTATGCATTACAGGTGTATCTTTAAATTTTTAACTATCGCTACTCCCTAACCTTCTCAAGAAGTTTGATAACATCAGCATCCCTATTCGAGGAACCGAGCGTGATAGCTGCATATAGATTCCTATTCTTGCCAAGACGGAAGAGTGATGCACTAGTACGATCTGCCTCATCTGTATAGCCATTTTTGCCCCCTGCATAGTATGACCAACTAAGGAAATGAGTCGGATTGACCCATGTATGTGAACGGATGGTCTTGGATTTCATGAGTGTAATATCGATTATCGCTGGATCATTGGTGTGGATCCAGTCCAGCATGAGTGCCAGATCATTGACTGTAGAGACATTCCTCGGTGACAATCCAGAAGCATCCTCGAATGAAGTACGATAGGCACCGATGGACTGTGCCCAGTCATTCATGGCACGAATGAACTTGTCACGTCCATATGCTAGGGCGAAAGCCTCGGCTGCGTCATTTGATGACACCATGAGGAGTGGGTACATGAGATCGGCTGCCTTGAATATTTCTCCGGATTTGAAACTGGCAGTGTTGCCATAAGTTGCCATGATCTTTGGACCGATCAAAATACGCTCATTGGCAGCAAAGAGTCTACGAGCCACTACTGCAGTAGCAAGTTTGGTCAGAGAAGCTATGGGTAGCACTCTATCGACATTGTATTCTATACTCGCATCACCTACAGTTAGATTTTTCAGGATATATGCTTGTGCAGTTATCCTACCGTCAGGTGAATACGGTAAAGATTGGGCTGCTGCATTGAAGAGATCCTCCTCCTCACTCGCAGTATAACGAATAGCACGTGTGACGCCAGTGATTACAGTATGGTCTGTAATTGTTGAAGTAATATGTGATTTTGTAGGTGCAGTAGTCGTACCTACAATACTGACGACCAAAGGCACAGTTGCGTGCCAGACCAAGGAAGCACCATAAGCTATGCCGATGCCAGTTGCTACTGCAAACAGGCCACCAAAAAGAATAGTGAAAAATTGTTTCATCGATACTCCAGTATACTATAGAAGTGTCAGAGTAGTTGAGTATGTGTTATTTTGTTTCTCTGTAGAAAACATTATCGCCATAACGTGCGTCTATATAATCAAACTTAATATTATTCTTCTTGTCAGTCGTAGTCGCCAACATATGATTCCAAAATGTTATCAGGTTCTCCATTTGCTTCTTGAGAGGTGACATACTATTTAGATAAAGTACGACGGTACTAGATGTGTATCCTGGATTGCGTGCATAGAACTCATATTCACCATCTGATTTGAATAAGACGGCATCTATCGATATCCTGTTCGACTTCAATTCTTCATAAGCATCCTGTATCCTGACAAATTCGGATGTAGACGTA
>CAYTZE010000093.1:0-2222 GCA_964442415.1 uncultured Candidatus Saccharibacteria bacterium | reverse complement strand
AGCCGTATTTTTTGCAGATATGATCAGGAATGCCATTTGTCACTGAGATTGGCTTTATTTTTGTGAAGATCGCTGTACCTGAATAACCTTTTTTAGTGGCTGAGTTCCAATATTCTTCGTATTCTGGCAAATCGATGACAGCCTGACCCTGTTCAGCCTTTGTTTCTTGCAAACAGAGGATATCAGGCTTGTACTGCTCGATGAAGGGCACGAAGTTGTCCTTTTTGAGAACTGCACGGATACCATTCACATTCCAGGAGATGATGCGCATGAACACATACTACACTATCTCTTCTTCCCATGAAACTGCTTATGCACTCTCTTCAGCTCACTATCTGTCACGTGCGTATATATCTGCGTAGTTCCAATGTTCGCATGACCCAAGAGCATTTGAACAGATCGTAAATCAGCGCCATTTCCCAATAAATCTGTGGCGAAACAGTGTCTGATGACGTGTGGCGTGACTTTTTTGGAAATACCGGCCTCGATGGCACGCTGTTTGATGATGCGTTCAATGGAGCGGGGAGTAAGCCTAGATTCACCATCGCGGGGACCTTCTTGCTTGATAGCACGGACGAAGAGAGCATCGTCGACATCAGCACGTTTGTCGAGATATTTCTTGATAGCTTTCTTGGATTCGTCAGAAAGGAAGACGACGCGGATTTTCTCGCCCTTACCACGCACAGAAAATTCATCAGCATTGAGGTCGAGATCACGGGGCAGGGCACAGAGTTCGGAAACGCGCAGGCCAGTAGAGAACAGAAGTTCCAAAATTGCCTTGTCTCGCAGCGATTGCATGTCATCTCCTTTAGGAATTTCCAGTAAACGACGCAGTTCAGTGGCTGAAATGAGGTCGAGCGACCGTTCACCGACCTTGGCGAGCTCGATATATTCGGGGGAGAGTGACTTGATACCACGCTTGGCCATGTATTTGAGGAATGCACGTAGAGCTATGAGGTAGTAGTTTTGGGTCTTTTTCTTCAATGTTTTGCCCTCATCATAGGTAGAGCGTAACCGTGCTCCTGGCTGGCGATTGAGCCACAAACGGAACTCGCGCACGATCTCAGGGCGAATATCCTCAGCATTCTTGACCTTGGTCTGATCTATGAAACGAGTCAGGTAATGATCATAGTTTTCAACAGTTTTCACTGATCGACCCTTCTCGATCTCAACATATTCCAGGAATTCTTGTTTGAGCTCTTTGATATTGTGCGACATGGAGTAATTGTAACACAGGAAAAATAACCAATGACCAAGATACAAGAAACAAAGAAGTAAATAAGACTCCTAAATGGGGTTGAAATTAGCCCATATTTTATTGTACTTGACAAATATTTAAGGTGTGATAAGGTACACACCGAAACGGTGATCTTACAAAAGATGTGTTTCTAGCCCAAAAGGCTGGTTGTGACGATCGTCGTGTGGTGCATCTATGATGTATCCGCAACACGAAAAACGGCCCAAACAAACAAAAGAAAGGCACCTCATGAACAGTCCTCCGAACCCCAAAAAGGCGGTCACCGCCTCTTTTCCGAACGGCCCGGCCCATCGCCGGAATAGTGACTTGAAATTTTCTTCCAATCGCGCCGGCGGCACCCTGAGCTAGTAGCTCGGCGGAGCCACCACAAGCAAGACGCTTAACGGCGTCAAGAAGGAGTTGCTGTCTTACATCCAAGCTGTTTTGACTTGACGCAATGGTGTGACCAAAAGTTCACCAGTAGTCAAAAGAAAGCGCTGGCGAAAGCCACAAAGCGAGTCAAAAACTTGGACCAATCAACACATCATAAAACCCTCCACAATAGGATTCTGCGTCAATGACCAGGATTGCGAGGTCGTCGGAAGACGCTAAATTTTAAACGGCCCAGTCTGCACTATGCAGGCTGGGCCACTCTATTTATATCTGAAATCCCTTGCGCCCTCCGCTCATTCGTGCTACTATATACCAATCATGTTAACTACACGACAAAAGACCAAAATCATCAAGGAAACAGCAGTTCACGCCAAGGATACTGGTTCTGCAGAGGTTCAGGTCGCCCTCCTTTCGAAAAGGATCGTAGAATTGAGTGATCATCTCAAGAAACACAAGAAAGACAACCATTCTCGCCGTGGTTTGCTCGGTATGGTCGCTGATCGCCAGACTCATCTCGCGTATTTGAAGAAGAATCACCCTCGTCGTTACTCTAGCCTCATCAAGAAGTTGGATTTGAAGAAGTAATCTTGCC
>CAYTZE010000092.1:0-2325 GCA_964442415.1 uncultured Candidatus Saccharibacteria bacterium | reverse complement strand
GGTGCAGGACCACCTCCAGTGAGGACCGATTTGGGTTGGCTACTCTTGTACCATGCAATGGATCGCAAGGATCCGAACAAATACAAACTGGGTGCTATGATTCTTGATCTACATAATCCTACCAAAGTACTTTATCGCTCACCTCGTCCAATTTTGGAGCCTGACATGTATTATGAGAATGATGGAAAACCAGGTGTTGTGTACGCATCAGGCGCCATTATCAGGGACAGAGAATTGCTTGTTTACTACGGTGGTGGAGATAAGCATGTCTGTGTAGCTCAAACTTCATTGCAGCCATTATTGGATTGGTTGGTAGAGCATGGAAAGGTGTAATGACTCAAAACAATGTTTACTCTCACTAGATCTGAACACAACCCGATACTTTCACCACTCAAGGAGCATCCTTGGGAGTCTGCTGCTGCATTCAACTGTTCTCCAGTGATTCAGGGGCGCAAGACTATCCTAGTGTATCGTGCTATGTCTGAACCAGAATTACTCAAAGAACCTCACATCAGAACATCGATCATAGCTAGGGCAGAGTCTACAGATGGTGTGCACTATAGCAACAGAGCTACTCTCATAATTCCAGATCAGGATTTCGATCGTTTCGGTTGTGAGGACCCTCGTGTCACCAAGATCGGCAAAACATATTATATTTTTTATACTGCACTAGGTGGTTATCCTTTTGGAGCGGACAATATCAAGGTTGCTGTTGCCCTGAGTACTGATCTAAAAACTATTACTGAGAAGCATTTGGTCACCCCATTCAATGCCAAGGCCATGGCACTCTTCCCAGAAAAAGTAAACGGCAAGTATGCAGCTCTGGTGACAGTAAATACAGATCGCAAGCCATCTGATATTTGCTACGCAGAGTTCGATAAGATAGAGGATATCTGGTCACCAGAATATTGGGATGAATGGTGGAAGACTCTTGATTCTCACAAGATACATATCAGGCGTGTCCCAGGAGATCACATCGAACTTGGAGCTGTTCCGGTAAAGACAGAAAAGGGTTGGTTAGTAGTATATTCACATATCCAGCGTTATGGACATACTGATCAGGCTTTCGGTATCGAAGTTGTGCTACTCGATACCAAAAATCCAAGGCATGTGATAGGTCGCACCAAAGGCCCATTCATGATTCCTGACACATTTTATGAACATACCGGACAGGTCCCACATGTCATATTCCCTTCTGGCGCACTCATTCGTGATGAACATCTAGAGGTTTACTATGGTGCAGCAGATACATACTGTGCAGTCGCCACTATCCCGCTCGACAATTTATTGAGGAGTATTATGGATGATCGTGAACATTCTGTGAAGAGGTTTCGAGGCAATCCGATCATTTCACCACGCCCCGGTATGTTGTGGGAAGAGAGTGGTACGATGAATCCAACAGCAATAGATCTCGGTGACAAGACTCATATTCTCTACCGTGCAGTAGCACCTGGAAATATTTCAACTATTGGATATGCGACCTCTAGCGATGGATTTTCTATAGATGAGAGACTCGAAAATCCAATATACAAACCACGTGCCGAATTTGAATCACATGGTTGCGAAGATGGACGTGTCATGCAGATCGGTGATCGTGTCTTTATGACGTATACTGCATACGATGGATCACTACCTCGTGTTGCAGTTACATCTATCAGCGTAAAGGATTTTTTGAAGCGCAATTGGAGTGCTTGGACAATGCCCAACATCATCACACCAATAGGTGTCGACAACAAAGATTCTGCCATCCTTCCCGAACCTATCAATGGTAGGTATATGATTTTTCATCGTGTTCACGAAAGTATCTGTGTAGACTTCGTCAAGTCTCTGGATTTCATCAACGAGAAGGTTATCAGGTGCATCGAGATACTTTCTCCACGTCGAGGTATGTGGGATGGCAACAAAGTCGGTATTGCAGCAGCACCAGTGAAAACTTCCAAAGGTTGGTTGCTACTCTATCATGGCGTTTCCTGGAGTGGGATATATCGAGTAGGTGCTGTGCTACTAGATCTAAAGGATCCTACCGTAGTTGTCTCACGTACAGCTATACCACTTTTTGAACCAGAAGAATCCTATGAGGTGAAGGGTATTGTCCCGAATGTCGTCTTCCCTTGTGGACTAGTAGTTCGTGGTGGTACAGCATATATTTATTATGGTGGTGCTGACCTAGTAACAGGTGTGGCAACTATCAAGATGGCTACACTACTGAAAATGCTCGAAATCTAAATACATATAGCTATGACAGTATACTCAAAGAAATTAATAATTTTTGATAAGGACGGTACTCTGACGCCAAGTAAGGGTCCTATTGGGGCTTCCATGGCT
>CAYTZE010000091.1:0-2337 GCA_964442415.1 uncultured Candidatus Saccharibacteria bacterium | reverse complement strand
TGTCGGCATACTCTCGTATCTTAAAGAGATACTATCACGATTTCCTTTAACAGACTTTGAACTAACCTCCAGCGAAATACCACTAAGCCTGTATATTAAAGAGACCTTCCATAAGATTCCCTTGGGATTGATTTTCCATGATTATCTGTTTGAGAAATGGATGACAGAGAACGTCGTTGCACAGAAACTTATCGGTTGGGGCAGGATGACCAAGTCTGACAGATTGCATATTCCATTCAAGATCCTTAGTCAGTTTGGAAAAGAAGGTCTCGTCAAGTCAGTTCACGACGCAGGTTTTCTGGTTCATTCACATATCTATAACACTGAACAGCAAAACGATGAGCTATTGGCACTTTCAAAATGGGGAGTCGATCAATGTACTTTTGATAATATTGAACTGTTAAAATCTAGAAACTATGCATGAGTCTTTTCTTACCCATTCGCGCTATCAAGAGACTAATTATTACTCCTTTTTCTGTCGCAAACTAATCACGCAATATCGAGAGTAACCAGAGCGGGATGAGATCGAGCAAAATACGGTGAACCGCTCAAAAAGTAACAGAATTAAACACAAATATATATTTGTTAAGATACAACGATGAATGAATCTAACGAATTACCAGGACACACAACTCAAGTTCGAAATTTTCTACATGCTAGACCTGAATTGAAAGAAGCGAAGACACACTATGAAACAGGTAAAATTCAATCGTGCATACTCTACGGTTTAGCAACACTGGTCCCCAACGAAGTTGAAACTTCGGGAATTCTGACAGATCCAGACATAAGAAGGATGGTTGATGATTTGTTAGCCTATCAGGTTAGGTTAAACGATAGAATCGACTTTACTAACGCGCACAGGAAAGAAACCATTGAGTTTACCCAAGATGCAATTGCAAAAGAAAATGAAGCAAAGACTCAGTTGGTATCTAGCTTGGCTATAATAAACTCTCCAGAATTCGAAGTAGTAGTAAGAGACGCAACTGCAGAAGTTGAAATTGTCGAAGCGTATATTGCCTCGCAAAAAGGTAGCACCTCATTTGACGATATTGAGAAGTATAGAAATATCGTAAATGCGATTTCAAATTGTACTGTAACACGAGCTATTATGGGCTCGGCGTATCTGACAAACAGGCTACAAACACTGCCACCAGAAAAAATGAACTGGCAAGGAATTTATGAAAAGTACCGTTGGGTGTTGTCTTCAGAACCACAAAACAATTTAGAAAGAGCTGTGCAAATAATGCACAACCTGGCAATGGCCGCACAAGTTGACGACGACTGGTATGGTAGACATATCGATCGAGTGTTAGGTATAAAGTCGTTTGCCTCAGCGGCACTGGATGAAAAAAATCAAGATCCAAAACAAGCAAAAGAATTCCTTGATGGAATCAAAAGTGCATATTTGGTACAAGCAAAAAGTCTGGGACTAAATCCAGTAGGAGTTGCTGTAGTTGATGGTATTCAAAATAGAATACAAGTCTTTTTGAGTTGGGCAACTCGAAAAGCACGCTACTCAGAAAATACTCGTTTGAAGAACTACCTGAATGCGAATGTAGTTCCTAGGTTGGGTATGAGGGAGGAAGCTTTTGTAAAAGGTCGAGTCTAGCTCAATTTTCGGTCCTTGGTGTAAGATAAACTGCAATATCAAGTGAAGTCCGAGCCAATAATATCCATCGCCTCCATCCGCTATACTTACACTAGTATGGCACATACGAAACGATTAGTCTTCACCTTTGGCACACTCTACCCTGACGATATGATCGAAGCACTACTCGGATCAGTACCCCAGAACTTCTACGCTACACTCACAGGGTACTCGGTCTACAAGGGTAACTTTACTCAACTGCCCGCGAGACAAAGAGATCACTTCACAGCAAAAGGAGTCGACCCACGCACCTTTTCGTACCTTTTCGCTAAGGAAGATTCAACTCATCACTACACGATAGATGGACGCGCATACTATGTTGACGTGGATCAAGAGCTCATCCTGGACCACTGGGAGATGTATCCTGACTGGTATCGCAAGAAGTCGGTACAGATCGTATCCGAGGACCACACGGAGCATGACGCATACATATACACCCTGGACATAGACGGTGAGAGGTTGGAGGAATACACACGAGTGAGTAACGACCCTCGACAGGCACTCGCGAATGCGAGAGCAACACGAAAGCGAGTGATGGAAAAGTTCCCCACCCTATTCACCTCGTAGAGACGCAAGATAAGACGCGCAACCTATCCGGATGGTCACCCTATTAGAAGCAGACTTCTCACCTCAACTTTTATCAAAGAGACGTAGAAATGCTCGCAGACTTATCAAATAGGCGGACTAAA
>CAYTZE010000090.1:0-2381 GCA_964442415.1 uncultured Candidatus Saccharibacteria bacterium | reverse complement strand
CGTGGAGTAAAATCCATCTGCCAATACTCAGTAATTTCAGTCTTCTTACCGTCGTAAACTAGATATGAAGCTGGTGGTAATTTGTACACACCTTTAAGTATCGTACCTGGTGTTGGCACGTATTCGTACAATAAGTACTTGTTCAATGATTCTAAGTTCATTTCTTTTTTGAAAGCTGGGTGCTTGGCCAATGCTTTCAATTCCGAACCAAACATGAAAGTCCCATCAAATTCTGCCCAATACAGTGGTTTCTTACCCATACGATCGCGAACCAAGATCAACTTTCCCTGTTTGAAATCGTACAATGCAATGGCGAACATACCATTCAGTTTAGCGAAACATTCGAGACCATACTCTTGGTAGGCGTAAATGATAACTTCAGTATCAGAATTCCCTTTGAAATGATATTTATGTGTACGTTCAAGTACCTGACGAATCTCTGCAAAGTTATAGATCTCACCATTGAAAACGATGGCGAGCGAATTGTCAGCACTCAACATGGGCTGATTGCCTGCAGGACTCAAGTCTATGATACTCAAACGAGCGTGTGCAAGGCCAACTTGTCCTCTCTGAAAAACACTTTGACGATCTGGGCCACGATGTTTGATGGCTTCGACCATCCGGCCGAGATCCTGCTCAGTACCCTGCCCAATGAATCCAGTAATTCCACACATACCTAGAGATTTATCTTATCTTTAATGTCATACGGCTTCTTGTCCTGTGAGCCATAGTAGGTACGCATGAGGATTTCCGCAATGATTCCCATGGCAATAAGTTGAACTCCGACGATGATGAGTAAAGCTGAAAAGGTCGGCAAAGGTGTAGCGACGAAATCACGTGCGTGGAATATCTTTAGAGCGATCGCGCCTAAACCTGCCAATAAGCCAAAAAAGAGTGAGATAAATCCAAAACCACCAAAGAAGTGAATTGGTTTGTCCATGTACTTGTCGAGAAACTTGATGACCACAAGATCAAGCAAGACTTTGAACGTACGCGAGAATCCGTAGTTACTCTTGCCATAGGTGCGTGGTCGATGCCCGACGATGACTTCGGTTACTTTCGCGCCCTTCCACGAAGCGTAGGCAGGAATGAACCGATGCATCTCACCATAGAGTGGGACACCGGCGATAACTTCACGGCGATATGCCTTCAAGATACAACCGTAGTCATGGAGTTTGACGCGAGTGATGAATGAGATCAACTTATTGGCAGAAATCGAAGGAAGCTTTCTGACCAACCAGTTGCCCTGCCAACGATCCTTCCTCCAACCAGAAACAACATCGTATCCTTCATTAATCTTCGCCAAAAGGAGTGGTATATCGGCTGGATTGTTTTCGAGATCACTGTCGATAGTGATGATGATCTCGCCCGTGGCATGATCGAGTCCAGCAAGGAGTGCGGTGGTCTGTCCACGATTGGCGCGGAAGTTGAGTACTTTGAAGCGTTGGTCCTTCTTGGCAAGTGATAGAAGCTCGATCATACTAGCGTCTCGTGAACCATCATTTACGGCGATAATCTCATATTCTGAAGTAATTTTGACCAATACAGACGTCAATTCACTATACAAACGCTGGATATTGCCTGCTTCATTATAGATAGGTGTGACAACTGATATCTTCATAGTACGGCTAGTATAGGCCTTAAGCCTTGCATATTCAAGTAAATTACTAAGAGTGTCAAAACTGCTATTTTCTGACAAAAATGAATATGTCTGCGGCTATCTCATGACTATAAGGAAATGGCGCAAACAAGATATCGAGAAGCTTGAGTGGTGAGAATACGACCATGAACAGTTGAGACAAGATCAGATACAAGTTGTAGTTGCCGAATGAAAGAAGGATGGCGAAGAAGTGCATCAAAAGTCCCTGTAATGTAGTGGCTGGTCCAGCACGCATGCCCTCACGAACGACTTTGAATGAGTCGAATTGTGCGCGGAGAGCGTTGCGCGTAAATCTAGAAAAATCGTTGGGTGAGGCATGGAATGGGTACATGAATGGCACAGAAATATAGGCGTATCCACCAGGAACTAGGACGCGACGGATTTCAGCTAGAACTTTGTATGGATCTAGGACATGCTCGATGACTGATTCACATATGACCATATCGACAGAATTATCTTTGAATGGCAGTTTTGCTCCTTCGGCAATAATATGCGTATTCTCATAAGGATATACGTCGATATTTATTATTTCATCGTGAATGGGTTTCACTCCAGCTCCGACATTGATAATAACCTTGTCAGCAATCTCATTCGCAGAAAATGTATTGATCACCGCCTTCTTCGGTGTGAGATGGGGCGTGATGCTAATACCGGGACTAAAGAAAGCTCGCAAAAACTCATAGAATTTGGCGTAAGGCTTCAAGAATTTCTTGACCGCATT
>CAYTZE010000089.1:0-2482 GCA_964442415.1 uncultured Candidatus Saccharibacteria bacterium | reverse complement strand
CCATGTGTGACAATACTCTCTATATGATCCGTAAAAACTGAAAATGCGTGTAGGAATGGCATTAATATCTATTATAACACAGGGTAAAGGTGTTGATTTGTACCTTCGCTCGTCATATTTATGTGCTACAATACAATAACATTTGGTTGATATGTTATTTTATTCATAAATTATATAAATAGTCATCATGAGCACAGTAACAATTTATTCGACACCAACCTGCGTATTTTGCAATATGGCCAAGAAGTTCTTCACATCAAACAATGTCTCGTACACAGAACACAACGTGGCATCAGATTTAGAAAAGCGCAAAGAAATGATAGACAAGACAGGACAGATGGGAGTACCAGTCATTGATCTCGGTTCAGAAGTAGTGATCGGGTTTGACGAAGACAGGATCAGGAGTGTTTTGGGCATCAAATAGCCAAATTGGCATTATAAGCCAAAAAAATGTAGGAGCCTACTCCACCAACCAGACATCCCACTCTTGACTGTAGTAGATGCGTCATTCACAGACGCTGTTCGTGCGTCTCCTATGATGATGGCTACTGACTCACCATCTTTGACAGCGTGATACTTGGTACGTATCTCGGCTTCTATACCCTGTTCGGTGGACAATGCTTGAACTCGTGAAGAAAGCTCATTGTTTCGTTCGTTCAACTTTGATAACTCTACCTGTGCCTGAATCAATCTATCAGAACTTTGACTAGCTTTGACAGAAATATTGAAGGTTGCCTTGGCCAGGATAGCAAGCAGGATGACGCCTACTACTATAGAGATCGGGGAGGATATTATTTTTTGCCACAATGAACGGTTGCCGTATTTCATACTCTACAGTATACTATCCGCATGTTATTTCACCAAAAGTCACAGAAATTCTTCCGTACAGGATTTATCTTCATAAGCATCATAGTCATCCTGAGTATGCTCTTGCTATCATTCCCTGTCTGGAATTTCTAGCCCTGACTAGTCTGTAGCGCGCATCATCTTTACGAACACATCCTGAGGAATATTGACTGTTCCATGCTCTTTGAGACGCTTCCTGCCCTCCTTCTGCTTCTCACGAAGCTTCATCTTACGAGTGATGTCTCCTCCAGAAAGTGTTCCGGCAGCGTCTTTTTTCTTGCCAGAAATAGATCGTGAAGAAATGATGCGTCCGAGCGCCTTGGACTGGATCTTGTAGGTGAACAACTCACGTGGCATGATGCCATGGAGCTTCTCAACAGTGGCTTCTGCCTCCTGCTCTGCCCTACGACGCGACACAACACGAGTAAATGCTGGTACAGCCTCATCGGCCACGAGCACATCCATCCTGACCACATCTGCTTCACGACTATCAGTAATATCATAAGAAATCGAGGCGTAACCAGAAGAAATACTCTTGACCTCATCAAAGAAATTGCGCATCAACTCTCGTAATGGCATAACAATGGTAATCAGTGTTCTATTGTCACCAAAGTTCTCTGTGCCAGTAATCTCTGCTTCGTGTTCGTAGAGCGACTTCATGAGACCATTCAGATATGAAGGAGGTGTGATGATCTTCATGGTCACTATAGGCTCGACAATCTTCGCAATATCATTCTCATCTGGGAAAAGTGATGGCGAATACACCGTACTGACCTTGCCGTTCTTCAAAGTAACCGTGTATGTAATGGTTGGCTGAGTAATAACAAGTTCCAAGTTAAATTCGCGGTGCAGACGCTCGGTCACAATCTCCATATGTAACATACCGAGGAAACCACAGCGATATCCCTTACCAAGAGTACCCGAAGCCTCTTCCTCATAGGTGAAAGACGAGTCAGAAAGTCGTAGACGGCCGAGAGCCTGGCGTAGAAGTGCTAGATCATCCTGAGATTCGGGATAGATCGAAGCCCAAACGACAGGACGCGGACTCTTGTAACCAGCTAGTGGCGGTAAAGTATCCTTTAGGGATGAAATAGTATCTCCGACCGATGCGATGCCTGGCTCTTTGATGCCTGTAACTATGTAGCCGATTTCTCCAGCACTTATGGAGTCCGTAGGTGTATTTGCTGGAGCGAAAATGCCAACCTCGATGGGCTCGAAGACCTTATCAGCAATCTTGAACTTGAGTTTTTGATGACGACCCGCTGAACCATTCATCACGCGAGTATAAACTATGACCCCAGTGTGATTGGAGTATTGAAAATCGAAGATTAATGAGCGGAATTCATTGGTTGCATCGGGTGAGCTCGGTGCAGGTACCCTTCGAATTACTTCATTCAAAAGATGCTCAACTCCCTCACCTGTTTTACCAGAAACTTTGAGCACATCTTCTGGCAAACAGTTCAATAATTGGCAGACTTCTGTAACTACTTCCTCAGTTCGTGCCAAAGGTGAATCAATCTTACTAACCGTTGGAATGATTTTTAACCCTGCTTCGCGCGCCATATTCAAGGTTGTAAGTGTTTGTGCCTGAACTCCCTGCGTAGCATCGACGAGTAGAATAGAACCTTCAACAGCC
>CAYTZE010000088.1:0-2485 GCA_964442415.1 uncultured Candidatus Saccharibacteria bacterium | reverse complement strand
GTTCTTTCATGACCTTTGTTACGACCTCATCCTTGGTCAATGGACCATTCTTCTCTATAACCAAACGTATCACATCACGAACAATACCTGGCGCGTAACCCCATTCTGCCAATGCATATAGACCACGTCCAACAAGTACGAAACGAGGATCCTTTATGAGCTCATTGTGAGTAGTTGCGACATGAGCCTTCTTTTTGAACATTACTGTGATTTGTTTTGCAACATCTCGGAAATGTATCGGCGAGCCATGCTTCCTGATGACCAAGAAAGCATAATCACGCATACCCTTGGTCTTGATGTTGGATGACTTGGATGTTCCCCAGTCTCCGAGTGCATTGACTCCGATGGACTTTGATAGCTTCAACCAACGCTTCATGATCTCTTGATTCTTGTAGCGCTCCGAAACACCTTCTAGGTGCTGAAGGAATCTATTTATGATCTCAGACTCTGGCAAAAGATCTTGATTGTTCAGATTGCCATAAAGTTTACGGAGAGCTTCTTCAACTTGACGAGCAAGCTCCTCATTTACATGCCAGCGATGGTGAAATTCGTCGTCTTCTTTCTGCTTCTTGAATGGCTCACCAATGACCAGAAGAAAATGTATCTGATTTTGGAGACTTCTATCCTTGGAGACATGTCCGAGAAAATCATCCTCGACAGCAACACCACCAAACGCATGTAAGAGTGTTTCGATCTCAGTAAAGACGAGCTTCTCAAGCTTGTACTCGTCAGACTTGCGTATCATTCCCAAAGCATAATTCTCTATCTGGCGTACGCGCTCACGAGTGATGCCGTACTTCTTGCCGATAGCATCTAGTGTCATCCTACGTGTATCTGTGCTCAGGCCATAACGATACAATATAACATCACGCGCACGATCTGGAAGTGATGATAGTAGTCGTTTGACGATCTGTTTTGGCTTGAACGAAATTGTGTTGGTTGCCATATGGGTAGCAGATAAATCTATGCGTGTATTTTTAGCACTCCTTTGTAATAAAGTCAATCTTATGGGGATATGTCACTTCCCGTACCCAGGCTTAATACATATACATTACATTGTCATGCAACTAATGTCAACCTGAAGTAGGACCTTACACTACAACAATATTTACAAGCTTATTTGGTACAACGATTATCTTCTTGATTGATTTTCCATCTGTCCACTTTTTTACTTCTGGAGTATCTTTCGCCAACTTCTCTAGATCTACCTTTTCAGTATCTATAGGAGCTGTGAATGAACATCTTGTCTTACCATTTATCTGTACAACATTAGTCACCTCGCTATCAATTATCAATGTCGAATCGAACACTGGCCACGGAGAAATATGAATTGATTTCTTGTTACCTAGGTTCGACCACAACTCTTCTGTAACATGTGGTGCAAATGGTGCCAGCAATTTCAGCACTATTTCATACTGTGCTCGAGTGAGTGCGGTGACTTTTTCCAAGTCATTCAGGGTGATCATGAGTGTACTCACTGCGGTATTGAATCTCATCGCCTCGATATCATCACTCACTTTCTTGATAGCCTTGTGGATTATTTTATCCACAGAAATGTCACTGATTTTCGCAACCTTCTCTTGCAACTTCCAGACACGCTCGATGAATCTCCTGACACCGGCGATGTTGTCAGTATTCCAGGCGATCGGCTGATCAAAAGGACCCATGAACATCTCGTAGAGTCGTAGTGAGTCAGCACCCACTGTAGATACGATACTGTCTGGATTTACCACATTCCCTCTAGACTTGGACATCTTCTCGCCACCTTGGGCCAAAATGAGGCCGTGGGACGTACGCTTCTGGTAGGGCTCACTTGTTGGAACAAGTCCTAGATCGAAAAGAAACTTATGCCAAAAACGAGAATACAGGAGATGGAGAGTTGTGTGCTCCATACCACCGTTGTACCAGTCCACTGGCGTCCAATATTTTAGCTTCTTCTGATCAGCAAATGCCTTCTTATTCTTGGGATCCGTGTAACGTAAATAGTACCAGCTCGAGCCGGCCCAGTTCGGCATGGTATCTGTCTCACGTTTAGCCTTGCCCTTGCATTGTGGACACTTTGTATTCACCCATTTTGAAACTGCAGCTAGTGGAGACTCACCTGTCTCGGTGGGCTGGAAATTCTTGACCTTGGGGAGCTTCACCGGCAAATCCTTTTCTGGGACTGCAACAATGCCACAATTCGCGCAATGAATTACAGGGATAGGTTCACCCCAGTAGCGCTGACGTGAAAATACCCAGTCTCGGAGCTTGAATGTCGTGACCCACCTTCCTTTTGCAAATTCTGTGATCTCTTTTTTAATCGCCTCTGAATTCTTGCCAGTAAACTTGCCTGAATCCTGCATGGTACCAGCCTCGATCGAAGCATCATTGCCCGTCTTCAGGCGATGCATCCAGATGTCGAGCTCACCACACTTGATATTGCCGGGGTGAATATCCTTGACATCCATCCAGAGTGGCTCGTGCTTGTCCTTCTCATCACTCG
>CAYTZE010000087.1:0-2509 GCA_964442415.1 uncultured Candidatus Saccharibacteria bacterium | reverse complement strand
ATCAAAGGATTTATGGAGAGACCGATACTCGGCTGGGGTCAGGAGAATTTCAATTATATATTCAACAAGGACTATGATCCTCGTCTATATGCCCAAGAATCATGGTTCGATCGAGCTCACAGTGTTTATCTCGATTGGCTAGTCGCATCTGGATTTGTTGGTTTGATAGCATACTTGGCTTTGTATGTGCTACTCATTATAGCTATATGGAAACACTCGAACATGACTGTGGCCGAAAAGAGCATTCTTACTGGTCTCATCGCTGGTTATGCTGTTCACAATATATTCGTATTCGACAACTTGGCTAGTTATGCATTCTTCTTTGCATTGCTCGGTTTTGGTGGATCACTCTCTCTCAACAAGCCACTGACCAAGAAAGCTTCAAAGTCCAACGCAGTCACTCGTTTGGAGAGATGGCTCGAGACCAAGACATTCAGCATGGATGCTGTAGAATATATCGTAGCACCGATAGTCGTCGTAGGACTTATTGCTAGTCTTTATTTCCTGAATATCCGACCTATTCAAGCCAACACATCACTAATAGATGCTTTGGGTGCGTGTTCTGGTGGTTCTGGCAAGGCTGACGTGGCGCTCTTCGACAAATCTCTCTCGATAGGATCATACATGGCAAATCAGGAGATTCGTGAGCAGATATTGTCATGTTCAGGCAATGTGATCAGCAACAATTATCCTGGCCCAACAAAGCAAGCTTTCTTCCAGTTGACCAAGGATCAGATCGCAGCACAAATAAGTGCAACACCCAATGATGCTCGTATGTACGTACTTGGGGGAACATTCATGAGTGCGATTGGTCAGACACCGGAGGCAATACAGCTACTCGAAAAGGCTCACGAGCTCACCCCTAACAAACAAAATGTATCCATTCAGCTCGCTTCACTCTATATGAACAATGGCAAGAAGGATGAGGCTCTCAAGTTACTCAAGGACGCTTCTGAGTCTGAGCCGAACTATGGTGAAGCCAAGCTTGCATATGCGACCGGTCTTATAATCATGAACAAAGAGGCAGATGCTCTGAAGCTATTTGCTGACAAACCAGAAACTTTGGTAAATATTAGAATAGCTCGTGCATACCTATCCGCCAAACAGTATTCAAAAGCCATCACTATCTACAACAAACTTATCACTGCTGAACCTACTAGTGTAGAACTCAAAGCACAACTAGCTCAAACACAGTTTGAGGCAGGAATGAAGTCTGCGGCCATAGAAACTCTGAGTAGTATTACCAAGGATCACCCAGAAATGAAGGCGCAAGTTGACGCTGCGATAAAGCAAGTAGAAACAGGTAAATAGTGCAAATAGGGCTTATTTATTCCCGATTTGACCAATAAATTATGGGGATAAGCTGTTGAAAAGCTGTTTGCAACTTGGAAATTTAGGAGTATAATAGCCGTATGTGAGTACACATGGTGTGAGACTCCCAAATACAAATGTTTCGCAAAGTCCCGCCCTCGGCGGGCTTTTGCGTTCTGGATCCCCTGAGTAATGTGAGGCTGTAAAAGCGAAGACGGTGAGAAAAGGAAAAGCAGATTCTTCAGGACATGCCGTATGCCTCTGCTGAGGCATCGGCTGGTTCTCACTCGCCTACGCTCGCTCCGAAACGTCCTTCAGAATCTGCTTTTCCTTTTCTCACCGTCTTCGCTGACAGCCGAGCATTGCGTAGGGGACCAAGAACGCTGTATAATTGCGCTAGATTGTACCAAGTGACGGCGACGGCTGTACTCACATAAATTTAAACATTTTATTTGGAGCTCGCACCCGTCGCCATCAGTTGGCGCAAACATTCATGCCATTAACGATCAAAGAAAACATATCTCTCGCCTCCCATACAACATTCAAGTTGGGGGGTCCAGCACGTTTCTATTGTGTAGTAGATACGGAGCAGGATTTACTCGATGCATACGGCTTTGCCACAAGTAGAGGATTGAAAACCTTCATACTTGGTGGTGGTTCAAATGTGCTTATATCTGACAAGGGGTTTGATGGATTGGTGATCCATATGAACATGAAGGGTATCACAGTGAGTAGTACAGAAGTCAGATCTGTGAGTGATGGCAGTGACACATCGCCACAGACAGTAGTAGTTTCTAGTTATGCTGGTGAGATGTGGGATGATTTGGTTGAGTATGTGGTATCTAGGGGGTTGTATGGTCTGGAAAATCTGTCCGCTATACCCGGCACGGTCGGAGCAGCACCTGTACAGAATATCGGTGCTTATGGTTCAGAGGTATCCGAAATAATTGTTAATGTACGTGCACTGGATACTCGTTCTCTACAATTTGTTGAACTTGATAATTCGCAATGTAAATTTTCGTATCGTGACAGTGTATTCAAGAAGAACAAGGGTCTTTACGTTATCATACGAGTAGATTTTGCTTTGAAGAAAAATGGGGCTGTAAATTTGACTTACAAAGAGGTGGCAGATTATTTTGATAAGAAAGGAGTGGCTACACCTAGTCTAGAAGATGTGCGTGTAGGCATCATAGATATC
>CAYTZE010000086.1:0-2552 GCA_964442415.1 uncultured Candidatus Saccharibacteria bacterium | reverse complement strand
TGTTTGCAATGGTCAGACCATCTACGCTGATCCCATCACCTGCTAACAGCTCTATCACACCCTTTTCACCACCTATCGATACGACTCCGTCAAGAGATATAGTGGGTGTTTGGCCTGCAGATATAGTGACACCCTCACCTTCTTGGATGCCGTATAGGATATTTGAGGCAAATATATTGCCACCTGTGACATCTAGAGTGATCCCTTGCGCATCGACATCTTGTCGGAATGAGAGTGGAATGTTAAAGACGATAGACTGATTGAATGTTGACGTAGTAGCTGCGAGTACCTGAGAGAGATCGAGTCCCACACTTTCTTGAGAAGGCTGCTGACTTGTTGCTTCCAGAGTAGATGTATCTTCTGGGGCTTCGTCACGGGCTTCGATCGCACTCTGTCTACGATCAGCTTGGTCACTCCTGCTACTGACCGAGACCTTCTCTACATATACTCTCGCAATGTGTATGAGCTCCTGAGTATTTACCAGCATGATGGCGCAAATCATTCCCACGAGTACTGATCCATACAGCAAGTTCTTGCCGAGACTGATTAATGCACCTGATTTTGAAAGTGCAGAGCCTGCCGTATGAGCGGCACTGGCGTTGTTTATGTGATATGCACTGGGAGGCAGTTTGTGTTCCTCGTATTCCGTCTCTCGTGTATATACCACACAATGTTTGCCATGCTCAACTCTCTGTTCGATTTGATTCCTCTTTTCTTTTAGGCAGCACTCGACCATCTCGGGGGTGTATCTTCTGTGTCCAGTGGGTGTACGGACGGGTAAAAGGACACCATTTTTCTCCCACCTACGCAGAGTAGAAGTTGAGACTCCCACAAGCTCGGCAAACTCTTTTGGAGAGTAGTATGTAGGTGTGTGCATGAGATAAATCTCGAATCTTTGTTTTTGCCTTTCACATGAGTATAAAACAAATTTGAAACACATGTCAAATGCAAATCACATTTCAAACTTTTTGGCTCCAGTAAATGACCGCACATATCATTCAACATAAATATTTGAACAAACCCCTATCCTCCCTAATATAGACTATTTCAGTGGTTAACATTTATAGCAGCACATCTCTGTCTAGAAATTGGATTTGGAGATCTTCTTGAGTGTGTTGTAAAAAGTGAGACTCGTTCTGTATCATGTGAGTATGTCAGGGGACAAGCAAGCTACTATTGAGGAGGCGATCTTGGAAGTACGAATCTTGGATCCCGTTAATGTTATATATCAGGGACTTGCAAACTCCGTGTCCTCGACTAATGCCATGGGTCCGTTTGACATACTGCCCTTTCATTCAAACTTTATCACTCTCATTGCAGATAAGTTGAGTCTCATTGACAACAAAGGAGAATTTCATGCTTTTCCCATCCAAAAAGGAGTCTTGGTGTGTAAAAAAAATCGGATTCAGATCTTCCTAGGTTTCTAATTCATCTTGAGCTTGGCAGAGGCAATATCCGCAATATACAGTAGTTGCGACGGTTCTATACCGTCATATACGCCAGAAACAATGTGTAGCATATCGGATACCGTCTTAGACAATGGTACATGTACTTGGTTTCTGCCTGTCTGAGAGGAGACTGCATACAAGTCTTGTGTCATATAGTATCTGATCATTTCCCCTCTTCTGTACGTCTTTTGGTCACGTAGTGAGAGTTCAGAAAATCCTATAAGAGATACTAATCGTTCGAGTTCTTCTGCTCTTTCAAGTATATTCCTTGCTTCTGTGTATGCAGCGAGATGTTCTTTAGAAGCGAAATTCACAGTTAGTGCTTTTGACTTAGAAAGGTTGAGGTTGATTGATGGCATGATCCCTCTTTGGTAAATCTCTCGCGAAAGAACCACTAACGTATCGAGATAAGGCAAGAAATTTCGAATTGCATAGTCTGTCATATCATCTGATGGCACATAAACCGCTTCAACAGATGTTATATGACCATCTATCGTAGATACGAGTCTCTCATGGAGAGTTGCAATCTCAGATGTCAACGTAGGTTGGTATCCATCTTCAGAAGGAAATCTATCGGTCAAAGCGAACATCTCATAGTTCGCTTGCGCGAATCGAAATAAGTTGTCCATGAAGAAAAATGAATCTTTCTTGAGTACATCCCGTATATGTTCTGCAACTGCGACTGCAGCTGAGGTTGTCCGGGACCTAACTGGGGCACTTTCAGACATTTGTCCTACAATGAATGACATTTTGTTATAGGCTTCTGTCTTCTTCATGATTTCTAATAACTCCTTTGCCTCTCTTGTCCTCTCTCCAACAGCGCAGAAGACCCCATAGACATCTTTACTCACGGTATTCCTGACTAGTAGATTGTTTATTATTTCTTGTAGAAGTACTGTTTTCCCCACTCCTGCACCTCCGAAAAGCCCGATTTTCCCACCCTTCATGATGGGTGCAAAGAAGTCGATCGCCTTGATGCCAGTCTCGAGGATATACGAACTATGGACGACGTCTTTTAACGATTTTGGTGCGTACTCATGGATACTAGAGGTTTGTCCTATGATTGGTTTAAGTTGTGGTTGTTATTTTCCTGGTTCTGTGATT
>CAYTZE010000085.1:0-2652 GCA_964442415.1 uncultured Candidatus Saccharibacteria bacterium | reverse complement strand
TGAGTCTGAAGCTAGTTCAGTCCAGAAGGCATGGCAAGAAAAAGCAACAGAATAGCAAGATCAGCCAACTACATCAGAAAACTTCGGACGATACGGCGCGCACTCGTGAGTACAATGTATCATTCTTTGTTCCATGAGATATGTCTCCAGCTCTACTGGGTTTACCCATGAACCACCTTCTCCGCGAGACCGCGCGTAACATTGGTTTGATTTGGCAACTTTTCCTAATACAAAAACTTCTCCCCTCATTGTTACTTGACTTCCCATACCGATGCCATGAAATGCAAGATGACCTACTGCACGCAGTTTGCCCCTTGATACTCTTAGGCTGTCAGCACGTTTTCTTCCTTTACTCGCGTCACTTTCACTGGTTACGTCTCCAGCTGCCCTCCGAACGTTCCCATCATTTGACCTTCCATATCCACGATATTCGCTTCCTTGTTCGGGTGTGGCCATAGGAGAATATTGAACTACTTAATATGTTTTTATCATTCACTTACTTTCTACTCCATACTATACTATCCCCATGATAGATATCCAGTGGGTAGTCCAAAGGGTGATTCCTGTCCTTGTGAGCATCTTGTTGTTGTCCTATATCACGACAAGTAGATCAACAAAGAACGATCCTCTTTTGACGCAAAGACCTACGCACACTCTTGCTCTAGCGCTGACACCCACGAAAGCAAATACTCCTACAGTATATCCAACGTCGATTCCAACCTCAAATTTGACCTATCCAAATAGCGACAAACCATGGGGACAGGCTTGGAGACAGGAAGACGGTTCATACACACTCAAAATACAAGAAGATGCAGTAATGTCTGAGCCGAGAGACCTCGCTGATGCCATAAATAGATACAGAGAAACCAAGGGAGTGGGACGACTTGAGTGGAGCGACACTTTGAGCACATATGCTCAAATTCGAGCAGAGTATATTGCGACAAACGGATCTGATCATCATGCGGGGTTTAATAACTATATACAAAATGAAGACGGGTATTCCAAACTCGGTTTTAATTGTTTGGGTGAAAATATGTCTGAGGGATTTCGCTTAAGCGGTACTCATCTCGTAGAGTGGATGTATGCCCAATCACCTGGACACGATGCCAATCAGCTGAATTCCATTTATTCACGTATTGGCGTTGGTATACATGACAAGGTTTCAGTTCTTATCTTCGGGGGATGTTTCTAACTCCTCCATACCAAATGTGAGCAACCTCTCGGTTGCTCACATTTCAAGATTTCAAAGGATTATGTCCGATTACTCATACAAATGTGGTTCTTGTTTGCGCTTCATATAGTACATAATCAATAAACCTGCTCCTACGATGAGTAAAAGTAATATTGCCACATAAATGAGAAGTGCAGATGATACTGGTTGATTTACAGGACCAGGTTCTATAGCTCTCGTTGGGGCAGTCGGGTTGTATTGCGTCCCCGAAGTTCCGGGCTTTGGATTTATAGCTGAGCCTTGAGAATTTGCGGCTGTCGGTAATGGATTCTTCGTGAGATATACTTCTGCAGGTTTACCGTACTTGGGCTGCGCAAGATTTATCTTATTCTCTTCTATATATTCTTTGTTCTGATTAATGAACTCTTCCGTATCCACACTAATCATTTTTGTCGATCCCTCAGGCAAGTAATATATCTTGTAATCGTTAAAAGGCAAATTCTCCGATGTGATACTGAAATACCCTTCGGTATCCGTCTTGACGCTGTAACAAGGACTCCCGGATACCATGTCAAAGATGATCACCTCTGCATTCTTAAGTACGTTACCTGCAGAATCATAGGCATAGCCTTCTACGTGATTCAGTCTTGGTTTTATGACTGCGATCTCATCCGCCGATTGAGCATGAACTTCTGGAATGAAATAACCAAGTAGTTTATGAACCCAGGCAGTGATACCGCTCACAGATATGGTTGGTGTGGGGGTAACCTGAGGGAGCTGAGTAGCTGTCGCCTTGATACGATACGGCCCATTCACAGGTAATAGATTAACATCGACAACCAAACTGAAAGTGCCATTAATGTCAGCTCTTGTCTCAGCAAGCAGTGTTCCGTTTGGTGTTTCGGCAGTCACAACCCCGAACGGTTTGTTGATTTGACCTGTAATGTAGTTGTCGCCCGCTACGTTTACGGTACGGAAATACGTCAAAGGCCTGGCAGGGGCTGGTGTAAGAGTAAGTACTGCAATGTCTCTTCGTTCTGCTGCAGTTTGCTCAACAATTACAGGTATGTTCAGATCTGTTCCTACCGTAGACACTTGGTAAACTTCTGGATAGAGTACTTTTGTTGCGCCGTCCACCGTAATCAAGATCTGATCACCCAATTGCGTCGCATTACCATTCATAACGCTTGTGGCAGCAGGTAAAACTGGAAGAGAATTGGGGGGAGTGCCATTTCTACGATCGACCAATAGTTTGTATTGGCCCGGTGGCATAAGGAAACTAAATTCTCCGAAAGGTCCAGAAAGTTGTGGATTTCTAAAAGTCTCATCTAGTATTGTAGGCGTGTTGGCCCTTGTTACTAGAATATACTCATCAGTGGTAGCACCGGGCGTGGGAGTCAGGTTTAACTTATAGAGCGTCACTTTCGCATCTTCTATCGGCTGCAGACTTTCGGTGTCAAAAACTTGTCCATAAGGATCAT
>CAYTZE010000084.1:0-2727 GCA_964442415.1 uncultured Candidatus Saccharibacteria bacterium | reverse complement strand
GTTATTCATTTTGAACGCACAACTTCAGATATTACTTCTGGACAATTCCGTGCTATCTGAATTACCGTCGAGATCATGCCTGTGAATGACAAAAATATTTATCGACTCGACTACGATGGCAGTCACATTTCAGCAATAATAGAACTCGATCCTGTATCTCGATCTGTGCGAGGCAATCATGACTCGGTATTCATCTTTCCAGCCAAGCACTTCATTTCGAGCGATGAGCAGAGTGAGCGAGCGGTGAAGACTATTCAGGCAGAATTGACTGACCGCATCAAAGCACTGGAGAAGGCTGGCAAAATGCTCGAAGCTGAGAGGATCAAGCGCCGCGTGAAGTATGATCTTTCGATGATCAAGGAGATCGGCTATACCAATGGTATCGAAAATTATTCGCGTCACTTCTCTGGTCAGATGCCGGGAGAGCCGCCGTACACCTTGCTGTCATATTTCCCGCATCGCAAAGCTACTGCCGCTGAAAGGAAAGCTGGTGCGGCAGAAATGATCCCTGACTTCCTGACTATCATCGACGAATCTCACGTGACTATCCCGCAACTGAATGGTATGTATGCAGGTGACGCATCACGCAAAGATACACTGGTCGAGCATGGATTCCGCCTACCTTCTGCCAAGGACAACAGACCACTCAAGTTCCCAGAATTCCTCGAGCGAGTCGGGCCGATGATCTATACGTCAGCTACTCCAGGTAAATATGAAGGGGAGACCTCCAAGCAAACAGTGGAGCAGGTTATCAGACCGACTGGTTTGATTGATCCGGTTGTTGAGATAAGACCAATAAGGGAGGGAGGCAATTATAAAGGGCAGATTTTTGATTTCATTGAAGAAGCAGAGAAGACTATCAAAAAAGGGGATCGAGTCCTCGCTACAACCTTGACCAAGAAGATGGCCGAGGATCTTTCGGAGTTTTTGAAGGAGAAGAAGATCAAGACTACTTATCTTCATAGTGATGTGAAGACTATTGAACGTATTGAAATCCTGACTGATTTCCGTCGTGGCAAATATGATGTCCTGGTTGGTGTTAACCTTTTGCGTGAAGGACTTGATCTGCCTGAAGTATCATTGATTGGCATTCTCGATGCTGACAAAGAAGGATTCCTACGTTCTGAAACATCACTCATCCAGACTATTGGTCGTGCGGCAAGAAATGCTGCTGGTCGAGTAATTCTCTATGCCGACAACATGACTGGCTCTATGACCAATGCCATCAAAGAAACTGATCGTCGTCGTGCTATCCAGGTTGCTTACAATACAAAGCATGGTATCACCCCGACAACTATTAAGAAGGCTATTCACGATATCACTGATCAGCTCCGCACCGAGCATGACAAGGCCGTGAATGAAATGGTCAAGATCGATACTGATCTGGCGAAAAGTAATCCCAAGCTCCTCATGAAGCAGAAGCGAGACCAGATGGAGGAAGCTGTGAAGGCGCTTGATTTCGAATCAGCAGCGTTGATAAGGGATGAGATATATAAGTTGGAGGAACTGATGGGGGAGGGGAAAGGGAAAAGAAAAAAGAAAATATAGGGTAGTACTCATTCTAAAGAAAACACCTACTGTTAAAACAAGTGAGGATAATATTGTCATTTACCAGAATGAGAAGGGAGATATTGAGCTACAAGCAGATGTCGGACATGATACTATTTGGGCATCACAGGAACAGATTTCTGATCTCTTTGAAACAACAATACCGAATACTAGTGTTCATCTTGGAAATATATATCAAGAAGGTGAACTAGATAAAAATCGAACTATTAAAGAATCCTTAATAGTTTGAAAGGAAGGTGGTAGAGCCGTCAAACGTCAAATTGTGCTCTACAATCTTGATGCTATCATCGCTGTCGGATACCGCGTGAACTCCAAAAAAGCTACTCAATTTCGCATATGGGCAACAAGGATTCTCCGTAACTATTTAAAAAATGGTTATACGCTGAATAATTACAAATTAGAAAAATCACCAGAAGCGTTACTTGATCTCTATGCAGTTATGGCAGGTATTGAGTCAAAAAATTTAGTAGGAAAACTGAAAGGGAAAGTGACTATCAAGCTGTCGCAGGATTTTGATCCAGTGGTCAAATAAACTCTGCCAAAGAAAAAACCTCACCTGAAAAAGCGTGAAGCTTTCTCGTGTGAGGCTGTGACACTAACGCCTAGGGCGTAAGGTCGAGGATGTTGATGAACCCTTTTGCTCCCTCAGCGGGGAAGTAAACAAAAGAATTCGTCGTAGTATCTGCATAGTAAACATACGAGTACGATTGCCAATTCGTCAGGTTATCGCTGGCTCGGAACGAGTAGGTATGATTTTCAATCGTCTTGAAGTCGAGGCGGAGCATACCATTACTAGCAAGACTTAGCATACGTTCTGCAGGTTTGGCCGGTGTGAGTAGGAAGGCACTTCTCACACCAGTGTTGGTGTTTAGACACTGACCAACTATCTGTCCCTTCACGTTGATACCATACGCTTTCTCCAGAATAACATCCGTAAGAGTATTAGCGTAGATGTTTAGATCAGTTATTGCGAATGACCCGTCCACCTTCTTTTGCCACATACACGCCAGGTTGTTGCTGCTCCCAACGATGACGCCGAGGTCATTTATCGAGAAGCACATGGTCCCTGCACCAAAGTATGTGAACGAATTACTCTTTTCAGGCTGCCAATAGAATCCAGCGTTGTTCATCATGCCGACTACTTCATTGTTTGTATTG
>CAYTZE010000083.1:0-2817 GCA_964442415.1 uncultured Candidatus Saccharibacteria bacterium | reverse complement strand
TCTATGATAACATCACGACCAGAAGATCTAGCATATTCTACACATTTCTTTGCGATAGCGACATTTTCTTCGAATGATAGTTGTGCACCATCGAAAATAGCCGAATCAAAACCAGCATCGATAGCCTCCTTCACCCGATCATATGAATAGGTATGATCTGCGTTCAAAAATACAGCTTGGCCACGCTCCTCACGAATACTTTTGACGATGGCAGCGGCTTGCTTCACACCCACATAGTCTCGCTCACCCTCTGATACACCGATAATAACGGGTAAGTTTAGCTCCTTGGCCGCATCAACCACTGCCCAGATACCATCGAGAGTGGAAATATTGAAATGCCCTATTGCAGTGTGATTTTTCTTTGCGAGCGCAATGGTTTCTCGGAGAGTCATGGGGACATTATAGCTTATAAATGGAAAAGTGACACCAGTGCGTCAGAATTACATTAATGCTAAAATGTATCCATGTTCTCCAAACCTATCGATATCCTTGCGATCGGCGACATAGCCACAGATGCATTCATCAAGCTCCACGAAGCAAAGGTACATTGTCGCATAGACCATACCGAATGTGAGATCACTATGCCATTCGGGGACAAGATTCCCTTCGAATTTGCAAAGGTTGTGAAGGGTGTAGGCAACGCTGCCAATGCCGCAGTTTCTGGTGCACGACTCGGTTTGCGTACTGCTCTAGTCGCCAATATCGGGAATGACGACAACGGCAAGGATTGCTTGAATGAGTTGCAGAAAAATAATGTAGTTACTTCGTATATAAAAAAGCATGATGGCAAAGCTACCAACTATCACTTCGTACTATGGTACGAGGCTGAAAGAACTATTCTCGTCAATCATGTGGCCTACGACTACATTCTGCCCAAACTCCCTCCAGCAAAGTGGGTATACCTGACTTCACTAGCTGCTCACACCGAAACATACCACGAGATGATCGCCGACTATCTCGATGCACATCCTGATACACGTCTAGCATTCCAGCCAGGAACCTTCCAGATGAAGCTTGGTTTCGAAACCCTGAAGAGGCTCTATACTCGAGCAGATATATTCATCGTCAATGTCGAAGAGGCACAGCGTATGCTCCAGACAGACTCGCGTGATGTTAAGATCCTCATGAAAAAGTTGGCAGAGCATGGTCCCAAATTGATCCTTGTCACTGATGGACCAGCTGGAGCATATATGTACGATCATGACCACTATTACTTCATGCCGATATATCCAGATCCAAAGGAACCACTAGAGCGCACGGGCTGTGGTGATGCCTTCGCTTCGACATTCGTATCCGCACTCATCATGGGTAGATCACCACTAGAGGCTCTAATGTGGGCTCCGATCAATCCGATGTCAGTTGTCCAGTTCGTCGGTGCACAGAAGGGGCTACTCACACGAGATCAGATGGAGTGGTGGCTGAAGAGAGCGCCAGGAGATTATAGGGTGAAGGAGATTTGAGAAAAAGGAGGCTAAAGATTAGAGACTGGAGACTTGATGTCCATTTTTCTAGTCTCTAATCTCAAGTCTCATATCTCTCCATTCCTCCCACTTTCCCTCAACAATCGCCTTCCTTGCATCCTTCACTAGATTAACAATGAAGTACAGATTGTGGATCGAGGTCAGTGTAGCAGCCAACATCTCTTTGGCACGAAACAGGTGTGATACATATGCTCGCGTATAATTCCTGCAGGTATAACAACCGCAAGCTGAGTCGATGGGCGTGAAGTCAGCGGTGAACTGCGCATTCGTCAAATTTATCCTTCCTTTTCCCGTGACCTCGGTCGACCCGCCCGTTTGGGCACCCTCCTTGCTTGTTTCCTTATTTCCTTCTGCTTTTGTTCTAACATACGCAGCACCATTGCGCGCAATCCTTGTCGGTGCTACACAATCGAAGGTATCTATGCCATTTTCTATCCCGAGAATGAGATCGTTCACTTCACTGCCGATACCGAGCAGATGTCGAGGTTTGCCCTCTGGAAGCTCATCGCATACCCAACCGACTGCTGTGCCGATATCATCTTTGTCGAATGAACCACCTATTCCGAATCCATCAAAATCCATTGCTCCAATGTCGCGCGCACTCTTCTTTCGTAGATCCTCGTAGCGTCCACCCTGAATGATACCGAACAAAGCAGGATGAAAATGATACTCTGAAGGACGCTTCGGACTGACGAATGAGCACATTCGCCACAGGGTCGAAGGCGAATCAGCAGATTCGTGCTTGGCCGAGGGAGAACCAGCCGATGTCTCAGCAGACGAATCAGCAGATTCGCGCGTCTTGGCGTCATACGGCGTGTCCTGAGGAGTATCATTTTCATCCTGCTTTGTTCGGTGAAATACCAAACACCGCTCCGCCCAAAGTCGCGTCCTCTCAACCGCAGATTTCTGGCGCTCATATGATTCTTGCGGAGAAATGCACTCATCGAATGCAAATATGATATCTGCACCAATAGCGTGTTGAATATCGATAGATGACTCAGGAGTAAATGTGTGAGTAGAACCATCGATCACTGACTTGAATGTGACTCCATCATCATCGGTCTTGGCCAGGCGTGCGATAGTCTCATCTCCAACGTCATTGACTGATTCCTTCACTTTTTCCTTCATTCCTTCCTTTCTTCCTTTTTCATTTCCTTCTGCTTTTGTGACCTTCCCGACACCACCTTTGCCATAGGCGTCACCGAGTGAAAAAGCTTGGAATCCACCAGAATCAGTAAATGTTGGTCCAGACCAATTCATGAACTTCCCGAGACCACCAGCCTTCTTGAGTATTTCAATCCCTGGCTGGAGATACAGATGGTAGGTATTGGCGAGA
>CAYTZE010000082.1:0-2969 GCA_964442415.1 uncultured Candidatus Saccharibacteria bacterium | reverse complement strand
GAGCGATCGCTCAGTTCAGTCGTCTAGCACAGACCAACGCGGATAACCAAGAGGTTGCCTTCATATTGAGTAACCTACAGGCAGGAAAGTCACCATTTGCTGATGCACAGCCTCCAGTCACGCCAAATCCAGAAAAGCGCCCATCATTGCCAATTAAGGAGAAAAAGAAGTAATATCCATAGATGGTCAAAAAGTGGTTCTCAGTAATCGGTAGGGAGATACGCGGCCTTCATGAGGCGGCGTATCTTCTTGCAGGATTTGCCTTACTGTCACAGATATTGGCTTTGGTTCGTGACAAGCTGCTAGCTTATAGTTTTGGTGCTGGTCATGCGCTAGATGTCTACTATGCTGCATTCCGTATACCGGATCTTATATTCGTATCTGTGGGATCTTTGGTATCAGCCTCAGTTCTCTTACCATTCTTCATCGAACGATTCGAAAAGGGGACTGAAGTAGGCAAGAAGTTTTCTGATTCTGTATTTACAGTCTTCTTCTCGCTCATGGTGATATCTAGTGCTGTGGCATATGTCTTGGTGCCTTACATTATTCCACTCCTACTACCTGGATTTGCTGATGATCCATCATTGCATGATCTCATTGTCTCTTCACGCATAATGCTCTTATCACCATTTTTTCTTGGTCTTTCCAACCTTTTCTCTAGTGTCACTCAGATGCACAGACGATTCTTGGTCTATGCAGCTAGTCCGTTGTTCTACAATGTGAGTATCATCGTGGGTGTTGTTGCCCTTTACCCACTCTTTGGGGTTTCTGGTCTGGCTATAGGTGTGGCACTAGGTGCATTTTTGCACATGGCTATACAGATACCGTTCATGATGCAGACCAGATTATTGCCGAGATTCGAAGCGAATATAGACTGGAAGCAGATCAAGAAAGTTATCATGCTTTCCTTGCCGCGTACTGTGACTATGTCTGCCAATCAACTATCAACTTTCTTCTTGACGGCTCTGGCTTCACTCATGAGCAAAGGATCTATCGCAGTATTCAATCTATCCTTCAATCTGCAGTCAGTACCACTAACTATTATTGGAGCTAGTTATTCTTCGGCAGTATTTCCAGATTTGGCCAAGCTTTATGTTCAAGGCAATAGGAAGGAATTTCTCCAAAAAATGATCTCAGCAGCTCGACATATCATCTTCTGGTCAACACCGGTAATGGTTTTGTTCATAGTTCTGCGTGCGCAAATAGTACGTACTATCCTGGGTGCTGGAGCTTTCGACTGGGCTGATACGAGATTGACAGCAGCTTCCTTGGCAATCTTTATGATCTCTGTTATCGGTCAAAGCCTAATTGTATTGTTCGTTCGTGCATTCTATGCCGAAGGCAAGACCACCAGTCCGCTCATAATAAATGTAGTGTCCGCTTTGGTGATCGTTGTTCTCGGCTATATACTGACCAAAGCCTTTTTTGCTTATCCAGTATTTCGTTACTTTATAGAAGATTTATTGAAGGTTAGTGGTCAAGTAGGTACTAGTTCACTCGTACTCGCACTAGCGTATTCACTGGGCGTGATCTTGAACACAGTTTTGCATTGGTGGATGTTTGAGCGCAAGTTCGCTGGCTTTTCTAGACCTGTATTCTCAACCCTGTTCCATTCATTTTCCGCCTCAGTCATTATGGGTTACACTGCATTCTTGGGGTTACGCTTGTTCGCTGGCATCTTCCCACTAACCAAGGTTTGGGGCGTTTTTCTTCAAGGATTTTCGGCAGGAATTGTAGGTATCATTATAGGTATAGTCATACTCGGTATGCTCAAGAATAAGGAGTTGGAAGAGGTATGGCGTGCCCTCCACAGCAAGATTTGGAAAGCTAAAGTTCCTCCTGCAGAGGTGGAGCATATGTAACAGCTTATATTTTCCTATAATAAAAAGCACACCCAAAACTTTCAGGTGTGTGTAGTTGTGTAGTAGATCATTAACGGAACTTTTCGCCGTGACGGACGAGGGTGCGAGTTGGGTTGCGATCGCGCTTTGGTCGAGCAAGGCTAGGCACTTTCTCTTTCGGCCTAGAATCCGGCGATAGTTCCTTCGGTTGCGTCAGGTGATTTGCGTGATACCCAGGAAGTTGTTCGTCATGATCGTAGACCAAAGATTTTTTTGGTCTCTCCATCAATCTGCTGTCTATACAGAAGTTAGATCGGGTCAGTGAGGTGTGTGGGTGTTCATGTCGTACTATGCACATAGCGTCTTTGGGGTCGACAACGATCAGTTTCCCTCTAGCACGAATGAACACTTCGTAGGTATATCTGTGGGGCATACCGACATTGTATTTATCCCAGAAACGATTGGCCATATGACATGCTTTTGTGAGTGAGGTGTGCCAGACCCGAATACTGCTTATATCTGGCATCGTTTGTTGAATGTGTACTTCATATCCAGCAAACCCATAAATTTCTATTGTGGCTATTGCCTCCCTTACGTCCTTGGCGAGCTTTTCGTACGTCTCCAGTAACTGCCTCAGATTTTTGATTGATTCATTATGCAATTGTGTTTTCATTGAACAAATCTCCTTCAGTGGTTAACTTACATATAATAAGCACTTATGTCAACCTACCATTGGTAAATAGCCATATTTCTGCTATATTCTGTAGGTTCACACATTACAGCCTGCAAATGAACCCAGCCCACATACGCAATTTCTCCATCATCGCGCACATAGATCACGGCAAGTCCACACTTGCCGATCGTTTGCTTGAGATAACCGGGACTATCGAGAAGCGCAAGATGCAGGAGCAAGTACTCGATTCTATGGAGCTTGAACGTGAAAGAGGTATAACTATCAAGATGCAGCCTGTCAGGATGAAGTGGCAAATCGCCGGCGGAGGTGATTTGGGCACCAGCCAGCAGGTTGGGGCCACAACGTACCACCTGAACCTTATCGATACACCTGGTCATATAGACTTTTCATACGAGGTTTCGCGTTCTATCGCAGCCTGCGAGGGCGCCCTTCTG
>CAYTZE010000081.1:0-3019 GCA_964442415.1 uncultured Candidatus Saccharibacteria bacterium | reverse complement strand
CAGATACTGATTGGTTAGGTGTATTTTGTAATTTTACCCATTCACCATCCTTACGGATAAATGACCCCTCACTACTCACTCGCATAGTTCCCTCACTCGATTGTCTCTCAATAGACAATTTGGAGGTATATGAATTTGTATAGTTTGTATAGTAGGCTATAAAAATTAGAATGGTGAGAATGGTAAAAATATAGAAAAAAATCTTTCTGTATTTTTCAAAAAAACTTCTAAATACAAGTCCGAGCAATAACCCTGGCACAAACCAGACAATAAAGATTCCAAGTAGAATACCTAAATAACCAAAATTATAAGCAAGTGGAAGAGAAGCTTCCTTTAAGAAGTCAGAATAATTATATAAAATTGGATGACACGCACCTACACTAATATGACAAGGAAGAATTTTATCTATCATCAAGGTTAGAAACCAAGATAATATACCCACTTCACCAAAAACAACTGCCGATAGTAAAGAATATTTTTTCATAATATTAATTGAAGTGAATCCTACTCACACCCCACACAAATATTCTCTGTCCCAGGATCTTCAACACCTATCGGACCTCGATAATCCTTCTTGCCGAAGTTGTCCATCATTTCTTGGACTTGGGCAGGGGTGAGTTGAGGGCGGGATGAACGAGCAGCGATAGGTGAGTCAGTCTTGATAACATGTGGTTGAGTTGCATGTCCTGATGCATTCGGGTGATTGGCGAGTTTGGCGAGGACTTCTTGCATAGAAGGTTCTACGGATTTCGGAGTTGCGGTGATGGTTGGAGACTTGAGTGGAGCCGACATTGTAACAGATGGTGACTTCACGGAAGTTGCGGCAACTACAGGTGCGGTATGCGCTACTTTCTCGGCCGACTTACTCATTTCAGCCTCGACATGACTAGCAACTTTGGCGAAACCTCCACCGTGGGAAGGTGCTTCGTGAACAGAGCTGGAATGACTCTGATGAACCGGTGTCTCGGCGACTTTTTCGGCCATTTCTACCTTCTTGTCATGCTTCTGAACTTCTACCATGACACGACTGTCATGCTTCAGACCAGCGATCTCGCGGTCAGTGAGAGGACTCGGGATAGGCTCAGCTGACATAGGTGCATCAGCGAACTCCTTGCGCATAGAGGCCACTGCGGCGAAGCCTGACTTGCCCATCTTCTCTGCTTTGTTGACGCGGGTGGTCGACTGCTCAGCGGTGTGACGAGGCTTCATGTGGAGATAGTAGGTGGACTTGAGACCCTTCTTCCAAGCAGCGGTGTAGATATCCATAGTCTCATCTATATCACGAGTTGCGAGATACATATTGCGAGAAAGTGCCTGGTCAACCCACTTTTGTGCACGTGCAGCGACCTCGATATATGCGTATGGAGATGTGGTAAATGACGTCTTGTAAATATCCTTGAGGTACTGAGGGATACCGTCGATCTCAGCGATGTCACCCTGATTTTCGATGATAGACTCCTTGACTTTCTCCCAGATACCCATGTTCTTGAGATCCTTGACGAGATTGTGGTTGAGGTCGAGATATTTGCCAGAAATTTTGTTACGAGAGAAGACCTGTGCGAAACGTGCATCGATACCAGGAGTGGTGCCGACGACCAGACCGATATTGGCATTGGGTGCTACGGCCATGAGAGTCGCATTGCGCATACCCTTCTGGACTTTGGCACGGAGAATATTCCAGTTGAGTCCCTTGTGCTTGGAGGTGACATCAACGCTGAGCTCGATACCACGTGAATCTGCTACTTTCTTGAGCGAATCGATCGGTACCAGACCCTTGGACCACTCTGAGCCAGCGAAGTTGGTATAGCTGCCTCGCTCCTGTGCAAGGTTGGCACTTTCGTCGATGGCCATGTAGCTCACAAACTCGAAGATGCGGTCAGCAAAATCCCAGGCATGCGGTGTGTCGTAGGCCATACCGAGCTTCTCGATGGTATCGGCGTATCCCATGATGCCGAGACCGATGGCGCGATTTGCATTGTCGGACTTCTTGGCTTCTGGAATAGGAAGGATATTTATATCAACGAGGTTATCAAGCTGACGAATAGCGAGACGGACACTCTCCTCGAGCCTGCGCCAATTGACTTCCTTGTTGTTGACATGCGCAGCAAGATTCAATGAAGCCAAATTGCAGACTGCAACATTATCTCTATCTTGTGGCAGACAAATCTCAGTGCACAGGTTGGACATATGGATGGTGCCAGTATTGTTGTTGAGAGCGCGATTGTTGATAGTATCCTTCCAGACCAACCATGGATGTGATGTAGACTGCAATGAAGTGAGCATTTGACGATAAAGCTCGACAGCTGGAACCTTCTTGAACATGTGAATCTGGCCTTGTTCAGCCATATTTACGTATTTGTTGTACTCTGCACTGAACTCAGCACCATAGAGCTCATCCAATCCTCTAACTTCTGCAGGATCGAACATATACCAATCAGCTCCAGATGCAACACGCTTCATAAACTCATCCGAAATATAGGCTGCGGTGTTGGCGGTACGCATGCGCATATAGTCATCACCGGCATTGTGCTTCCAGTCGAGGAACTCAGGAAAATCATAGTGCCAGTTTTCCATGTAGAAACAGAGTGCGCCCTTCTTCTTGCCGCCACGCATGACTGCGCGGATAGCAGTGTCGATGATCTTGGCAAAAGGTGTCGGACCACTCGAGGCTCCACCGAAGTTGGACTTGAGTGGAGATCCGGTGGCACGCAACTTTGTAATAGAGAGTCCGATACCACCAGAGCCCTTGGACAGCAAGAGAACATCTGAGACGGACTTGGCGATGTGCTCCATATCATCATGCATCTCTAGAAGATAACAATTGGATAATGTAGGACGTGTGGTACCCGCTCCAAGGTTGGTAGAACCACCTGCGATGTATTCGTGACGTGACATCTTGGCGTAGAATTTCTTGGCAACCGCAGTCGGGTCCTTTTCATTATAAGAAAGACCCATAGCTACACGCATGAAGAAATATTGTGGAGTCTCCACTGGATGCTGTTTGTGATCTTTCAAGAAA
>CAYTZE010000080.1:0-3032 GCA_964442415.1 uncultured Candidatus Saccharibacteria bacterium | reverse complement strand
TATTTGTAGCTATGATTAATATAAAGACAAAAGAAGATATTGCCATACTCCGCGAAGGAGGTCAGCGTCATGGTCGGATATTGAAGGAACTGGCACAGATGGTGAAGCCAGGGCTACACACTGGAGCCTTGGATGCCAAGGCAGTAGAACTCATTGCGGTAGGAGGAGACAAAGCAGCATTTCTCAATTATCAGCCATACGGTGCAGTACGTCCTTATCCAGCGACACTTTGCGTTTCGATAAACGACGAAATAGTTCATGGGATTCCCACAGAAGGAGATAAGGTCCTGAAAGAAGGTGACATTGTGACTCTCGATCTCGGACTGACTCACAAAGAAATGATTACAGATGGAGCTATCACAGTTCCGGTCGGGAAGATTTCGCCAGAATTGGAAAAGCTCTTGCGTGTCACCAAAGAGGCACTCATGGCAGGGATCAAGGCCGCTAAGGGTGGCAAAAGGGTAGGTGATATAAGTAATGCTATACAGACTATCGGAGTAGCTAATGGTTATGGAGTCGTTGAGGAGCTTGCTGGTCATGGTGTGGGCTACCATGTTCATGAAGATCCATATGTCCCAAATCATGGTCCAGCTGGCAAAGGTCAGGTTTTGAAACCGGGTATGGTCATCGCCATCGAGCCGATGTTCAATATTGGTACGAAAAGAATTGTGCTGGACAATGACGGATATACTTACAAGACTGCCGATGGGAAACCTAGTGCGCATTTTGAGCATACTATCGTGATCACGAAAGGGGATGCAGAGATTTTGACGCAGTAAGAGAGAGGGTTTTAATAGAATGTTAGGTAATGAGCGGAACAATAGCAGATTCTGAAGGACGCTTCGGACCGACCGAAGGGGAGGGAGAACCAGACGTTGCCTCAGCAGAGGCAAACGGCGTGTCCTGAAGAATCTGCTATTGTTCCGCTCATTAACGTCACTTCTTGCATATCTCATAACATGCGCCTACAATACACTCATGACAAATCACTTCAAGAAAGAGCGCACATTAGTCATCATCAAACCAGACGGAATACAGAGAAGTCTGATTGCAGAACTCATAGGAAGATATGAGCGTATTGGACTCAAGATGGTGGGTATCAAGATGTTGGTGCCTACGGCTGAACTTATAGAAAAGCACTATACTCTCGATTCGGAATGGATGTTGAAGACTGGAACAAAAACAATCAAGGGTTACACAGACAAAGGATTGGTTCCTCCAGAGACTGACCCGATCAAGATCAGCAAGAGGATCCTGAAGAGATTGGTTGATTATATGACCAAGAGCCCGGTACTCGCTATCGTCTGGGAAGGTGCGCATGCTGTCGAGGTAGTGAGGAAGCTTACAGGTGGTACTGAACCTGTCATGTCTGATGTCGGTACTATCCGTGGTGACCTTGTGCTCGACTCGTATCGTATGAGCGATGCTGATGGTAGGTCAATTCGTAACTTGGTGCATGCTTCTGGATCAGTGAAGGAAGCGCAGGATGAGATCGCACACTGGTTTGGTAAGGAGGAACTCATGGACTATAGACTCGTCATGGAGCATATCGTCTATGATATCGCTATTGATGACATTCTCGAGTAGATAGTAGTGAGATTTTGTGTTTTTTGTAACAGTGTAGCGTTTGTAAGTGCGAATAATTCTACTTGTCAACTTTGCGAAAAAATAAAAATGATGTCGTAACTATTTGTGCACTTGCATCCTAGGTTGAGAGGAATACAATATAACTAGTTGCGGAGTTTTGAACCCTAATAATATCTGCGGGATCCCAACGAGCTTCGGCTCACATTAGTCCGCACCTTGGTGTTGGATTTGCGGGAACCCACCTAGAATTTTCTAGGTTACAAACTCCGCAACTTTACAGAAAACATCCTTTTGTGGGTGTTTTTTGCTATAATTAACCGATGTTAAATTATATTTCTGCGCTGATTATTCTGGCTATTGTACTGGTTGCACATATCGCGGGTATTGATGGTCTTTATTATACTTATGGCTGGTACGATATTATGATGCATATGTTGGGTGGGATAGGTATTGGTTTTTTTATTGCAGGTCTACTCAAATCTTATAGAAATGGTGCTTTATTCAAAAGAGGGGATATCATCACGGCCGTATTCGTAGCTGGTGTTGCTTGGGAAGTTTTGGAAATTTGGGCTGGTATTTCTGGCAATCCACCTGGCACGATGTTGTATTACATAGATACGATAAAAGATTTGATAGATGATACTATCGGAGGGGCACTCGTGGCATATATAGTAATCAGGAAGAAATAATTCATGTCTACAAAGCCCACCATAACATTTTGTACAGGCGTCTCAACAGTGACAGGTGCGAACTTCCTTTTGGATACAGGAAAGTCACGCATCCTCATAGACTGCGGTATGATCCAGGGTGAAAAGTTCGCCATGGAGGAAAATAGTAAACCTTTTTTCTATGATGTACATTCGATCGATGCTCTCATAATTACTCATGCACACCTCGATCACGTAGGTCGGATCGCGAAGTTGGTCAAGGAGGGTTATGCTGGTCCGATATATTCTACACCAGTGACTCGCGAGCTTGCAGAACTTGTCATGAATGATGCGGTATCAATCATTGGCCAAGATGCTCGCCAGAATGGGGGAGTGCCGATGTATGACCACGATGATGTGCAGGCCGTCTACCCACTTTGGAAGACTATCCCTTATCATGAACAGACGAAGATAACAGAGGATGTTTCGGTGTTCTTGAAGGATGCAGGGCATATTTTGGGGTCAGCTATGATCGAAGTGACAGTCGGCACCGTTGTAACCCCTGCGAAGGCAGGAGTCCAGGCTAATCAGTCCACTGAACTGGATTCCCGCCGGAGCTTGCCCTCGACTGCGATCGAGGATGGGAATGACACAACAACAAAGATTCTCTTTACTGGAGATGTGGGCAATTCACCAGCACCACTCTTGCGAGATACCGAAAATGTCGGCGATGTCGATTGTCTGGTGATGGAGAGCGTCTATGGTGATCGCAATCATGAGTCACGCGAGATGCGTTTG
>CAYTZE010000079.1:0-3037 GCA_964442415.1 uncultured Candidatus Saccharibacteria bacterium | reverse complement strand
ACCAGCTGAGCTATGGGCGCATAGTTGACAGATTAGCATAATTTCGGCGTCCTGCAACAAAATCGCTCAGGATTGGTCATTGTTTCTTGTATCTTGGTTATTACTCCTATAGAGGCAAATCAAAAGAGAACCATCCAGCGCCAGTGAAGATGAGTGACACCGCGATCGCAAGAAGGAGGAGGTAGTAGTTGATACCATCAGTGAGGAGTTTCTTGTCACGAGCTTTGAAGATGATCTTGATGGCGAGGATGACAGCATTTATGAGGGCGGCGAGCTGAGTATAGAGACCGATCACTAGGAATGCCGCAGTGATGACTTCGACAGCGCCATAGATCTTGGTATTGCTGCCAGAACTTTGGCCTTTGCCCATGAGTTTCAGATAACCAAAATACGCTAGAGTGACACCGAGCACGATGCGCAAGATGAATGGTGAGAGCTGTTCGTAGGTGAGGAGTGAGGGGAATAGAGAAAGCATGGTAATAAGGTTATTCTGTAATTTCTGTAGTATAGTTGATTTTATGTCTAAGTCCAACCCAGCAATTCACCTCATTCTCGATAATGTACGTAGCACCCACAACGTCGGATCTATTTTCCGTACGGCAGATGCGGCTGGGGTTAGTCAGATATATTGTGTTGGTACCACACCCTCTCCTATCGATCGTTTTGGCAGGAAGAGGAAGGATGTGGCAAAAGTAGCATTGGGGGCAGAGGATACGGTGGGATGGGAACATATCCAAAATGAGAAAGTGACACTAACCCTCATCAACAAACTCAAGAAAGAAGGATTTCAGATAGTTGCAGTGGAGCAGGACGAGAAGGCGGTTGACTACCAGACAATTGGGGTAAGTAAGAAGAAACGTAATGTTCGCGGGAAAAACCACAGCAATATCAGAAAAACAGTTTTCATTCTCGGCAATGAAGTCGGTGGTGTTTCAAAATCACTTTTAAAAGTTGCTGATGTGATCATCGAGATCCCGATGAAGGGCAAGAAAGAGTCCTTGAATGTAGCAGTTACAGCAGGGATTGTATTGTTTCGTCTTATTAGCTAAAATTATAGCGGTCGATTTCTAGCTTATCGATCATTTCGTCATAGTTTCAAGGCGGTGGTAAGCAGGATAATCTGCCTGATACCACCGCCCCTTTTTATTTCTAATTATTTTTTTCTATACAATTTTTGATGTTTATCGCAGTAATGAGTCCCGCGCGTACCTAGAACGATCCGACTGATAGTCCCACCACAACCTTTCTTGTCACATCTAGATCCTGTACGACGATATGCATGATGTTTTTCCTGAAACTTACCTTTTTCACCTAGTACATTGCGGTAGTCTGACATAGAATCTCCACCAAAATCTATGCCACGAGCGAGTGTAGCTCGAATGGCAGTGAAAAGTGACTTGAGTTGCGCAGGTCTGACATGCGCAACTATAGACATTGGGTGTATGCCTGCACGCCATAGAGACTCGTCAGCATAAATATTGCCTATACCTGCGATGATACTCTGATCCAGCAGCACCTGCTTTATTTTCCCTCGCGGCTTGAGATTTATCCTTGTGATGAATGCCTTGAAATCAAAATCACTTTCTAGTGGCTCTGGTCCAATATCTCTGAAATGTTCTGATAGATGGACTTCGTGATGAGTCTTTTCACCGAGTAGAGTGACCTTGGCAAACTTCCTGACATCAGACAGCGCCAGGTGCTTTTTGTTCGAGAATGACATGAGGAAATGTACATGTCGGTTGTACGGATCCTTGAGTGATGGGGGAGCAATAGGTTCCCATGGATCTTTTTTCTTCTTATTATTGTATTCGTATTGACCGTACAACAAATGACCAGTCATCTTCATATGGACAAGGATCGTGCCTCTATCAGTATGAATTAGGATGTTTTTGGCGCGGCGACTGACCGAAACTATTTTAGCTCCCATTACATTCTGCCTCATCTGCTTGAAATAAGTTACATCTTTGATGGTTTTTGAGCCCTTGAAATAAAGACTATCGTAGTCAGACCACAAGTCGGTGATATGTAACCCAATGATGTGGTCATTGAGACCATTTACAGTTGTTTGTACTTCGGGTAGTTCTGGCATCTGCTAAGTAAAATGTAAAAGCGCATATATTGCAAGTTTAGCCAGCCCGCAGGGACGGTATGTGTATTTTTACTGTTGAACAGGGCTACCACGGACGCCGCCTACCACTTGGTCTCCTTCAACAGGAAAATACACATACCGTCCCTGCGGGCGTCTGCTATAATTGTGCCATGCGTCACTACATCGCCGTTTCTATCGCTATAAGTTTATTTGCTGTGCCTTGGTTGGCGACGGTATTTCCAGATCAGGCCAACCTCATCGTGGCGAGCCTACACAATCTCGGCGATCAACTAGCATCAGTTGTCACTCACAACCCGAGAACCATCGCAGAACTCCAGAACAAATATTCTGCCAATTCTGGTCAGGGAACTCCAAGAGTACGTATACTTATCATGCCTGGTCATGAGCCTGGTTATGGGGGAGCGGAGTATGGCGATCTCAAGGAGCGCGATATGACAGTACGATTGGCCAATGAGTTGGCTGTCTTCCTGAGAAATAATAATAAATATGAAGTTATTGTTCCGCGCAGTGAGACCGCTTGGAACCCAACCTTCGAAGCATATTTTAGAAATTCCTTGGCTAGTATCATGGAATGGCAAAAGGATCACAAGCAGGAATCATTGCAGCGCATAGCTACCAATCCGATCAAATCTGGACCCAAGGTGATACACAATAGTGCCCCAAATGATGTCGCTTATCGGCTCTACGGTATTACCAAATGGTCAAATGAAAATAACATTGATATAGCTATACATGTCCATTTCAATGATTATCCCGGACATCCGTGGAAGTCCCCAGGTGAATATAGTGGTTTTGCTATATATACACCAACTTTTCAATATGAAAATAGTACGACTACTCGTGCAGTAGCTCAGACTGTGTTCAATCGTCTCCAAAAGTACAATGCTGTCAGCAATTTCCCTGGTGAGAAGGATGGCATCATAGATG
>CAYTZE010000078.1:0-3130 GCA_964442415.1 uncultured Candidatus Saccharibacteria bacterium | reverse complement strand
ATGCGACCAAGTCTGGCAAGGTCTGGATCCGCATCTACCCAGATATGCCATTCACTCAGAAGCCAGCCGAAGTAAAAATGGGAAAAGGCAAGGGTGATCCAGTCGGTTTCGTGGCCGAGGTTCGTCCAGGTCGTATCATGTTCGAGATCGACGGTGTCGACAACAAGATCGCAGCTGAGGCACTCCGCAAGGCGGGCACGAAATTACCGGTTAAGACTAAAGTGGTCGCAAGAATATAATAATATGAGACTAGAGATTAGAGACTGGAAATCCAACCTCAAATCTCAAGTCTCCAATCTCAACATTTATGAAGACTAAAGATATTGCCAACAAGACTCCTGCAGATCTTGCCAAGCTCGTGTCTGAAAAACGTGAGGCACTTCGCCTCTTCCGCTTCGGTGCCGCAGGTGCCAAAGCCAAGGACGTGAAGGAAGGCAGGAATTTGAGAAAGGATATCGCACGCTTGCTCACGGCTATGAATAGTAAGAAAGACATGAGCTAAGAGATACGAGCTAGTAGCTATGATTCGTACCTCATATCTCCTAGCTCATACCTCACTGACGCTTGCCAAATCACTACATTTCTAGTAAACTCAAATTTCAATGATTACAGCAACCGCAACTAAAAATACCCTCAAGCACCAGACATTCACTGGCGTGGTTGTTTCTGACAAGATGAAGGATAGTGTGGTCGTTCTGATCGAGCGCTTCGTCAAGCACCCAAAGTATCACAAGTTCATGAACAGGAAGACCAAGCTCATGGCTCATGATGCCGGCAATACCAAGAAGATTGGTGACAAGGCGACTATCGAGGTATGCAGACCGATGTCGAAAAGGAAAGCATTCAGAGTAATAGCATGAGATATGAGCTAGGAGCTATGAGGTATGAAATCATAGCTCGTACCTCCTAGCTCATAGCTCGATTAAATAATAAACATGATCCAACCACGTTCTATCGTAAATATCGCTGACAACTCCGGAGCCAAGATCGGACGTATCTTCAAGGTGCTCGGCGCATCACACAAGCGTTATGCTGAGCTCGGTGAGGTTGTCGTTCTCTCAGTCCAGAAGGCTGAGCCCCGCAAAGCTATCAAGAAGAAAGATGTTCTCCATGCCGTCGTTGTCCGCCAGTTGAAGCCTACTCGTCGCAAAGACGGTTCGTATATTCGTTTTGACGAGAATGCAGTAGTCATCATCGAGAAGGGCAAAAAGGAGCCTGTTGCTGGACGTATCTTCGGACCTATACCACGTGAGGTTGGTGAGGCTGGATTCAAGACCATCGCTTCCAAGGCGCCTGAGATCGTATAAAATATAAATGAGATTGGAGATTAGAGACTAGAGACTAGAGATTGGAAATCCAGTCTCCAGTCTCAAGTCTCTAATCTCTACTAACTATCATGCATATCAAAAAAAACGACAACGTAATAATCCTATCCGGAGATGACAAAGGCAAGAGCGGCAAGGTCGTGAAGGCTTTTCCTGCGATAGGCAAAGTCGTCGTCGAGGGCATGAACACTGTCCGCAAGCATCAGCGTCCTACCAAAGAAGGCCAAAAAGGCCAAACAGTCGACGTTGCCATGCCCATGCACGCATCGAAGGTCGCAAAGAAAGAATAGAGATATGAGCTATGAGATAGGAGCTATGATTCGGTTCATACCTCATATCTCCTAGCTCTTACCTCATAACAAAAAACATGTCATACAAAACAGTATACGAACTCAATAAAGATTCATTCAAGGCTCTGAAGGACACGCTTGCCCTCAAGAACCCGATGCAGACACCTCGCTTGGTCAAGGTGGTTATTTCCAATGGTTTCGGTTCCGTGAAGGACAAGAAGAAGATCGAGCTCATCGCTGATCGTCTCGCCAAGATCACTGGTCAGAAGCCTGCCGTCCGCTCCACCAAGAAGGCTATTGCTACCTTCAAGACTCGTCAGGGTGATCCTGTCGGATATCAGATCACACTCCGTGGTCCTCGTATGACAGAGTTCCTCGATCGTCTCATCCATGTCGCTCTCCCTCGTACCAAGGACTTCCGCGGTCTCTCACGTACATCAGTAGATGCTATGGGTAACTATACATTTGGTATCAAGGAGCACACCATCTTCCCAGAAACCTCTGATGAAGATCTCAAGGATGTCTTCGGCTTTGCTATCACCCTAGTCACTACTTCACATGACAAGAAGTCGACATTGGCTTTTCTCGAATACATCGGTTTGCCACTGAAGAGGGATGAGGTGAAGAAGTAGTCTATAATTTGCAAAAAATGAACCGCAGGAATTGCTTCCTGCGGTTTTGAATTGTGGTCAAGTGTTCATTGACACCTATATGGCAACCAGTGACTTTACATGCTCCTCAATGTCGTTGGTCTTCCGTTTGTACCACTCTGACAAGGAAGACATCCCTTGAGGCGGCTTGAAGATCGTCATACGAGTAAGCACTTCATCATGACTTTCCCTCTCATAATGTGGTATTCCATGTTGGACCAAAACAAGGAATACCAAGTCATTACCTTGTCCCAAATTACTGACAGCATGTCTTACACTCTCGCTGTAGTATTCAGTTGCTTCGTACTCAAAAAAGATGAAGCTTCGTTTTTTAACAGTTCTCATGCCGAGTCGCATCGGGATACCACGGAAAGTGACCAGCCACAATGAAGTGAGAGGCACATCAACATAGTGTGGTATACCAAAAAGAGATGATTCATCCCTCTCTTGACTTTCCGTCACCAAATCAAGCGATCTTTCATCAAACCTCTTCACATACACTCGGTCTACCCACTGTTTTCGATAAACTTCTTCAAGCCATGGGAACTGCTCGTAGATGGCCGCGATTTTCTCCGGCCACATAGCGTCTTCATTTTCTGTAGTCTGCATGTTTCCTTTCCACAGCATCACGCTGTAATACATGCGCACATCACGTGCGCACGTTTTGGTTGTTGTCGAGCTTCCTGCACGCATCGCGCCTGCAGGAAGAGGAATCTGAGTCACAGATCTTTTCAATGACCCATATCTGCGATCATCATTTCATGAAAAAAGAATATTGTCAACAACCAAAAAACCTCATTCGTCACCACCTCACATGACAAGAAGTCGACATTGGCTTTTCTCGAATACATCGGTTTGCCACTGA
>CAYTZE010000077.1:0-3136 GCA_964442415.1 uncultured Candidatus Saccharibacteria bacterium | reverse complement strand
ATAACTGATAGATACCAATCCCAAAAGCGTTTCCTCGCCATCCTATATGGCATAGCGTGTGGTATTGCATTGTTCCATCTCGTATTCCCAGATACTCTCTTGCTACCATCGAAGCCGATGTTGTATCTGCCTTATTTTTTTGTACCCAGTAATTTCTACTACATTCAAGATACTTTCTTCTTCTTCTGTTTCGTATATTTCATATCGCAATGTTTCATCTCTTATAGACGTGCAGATTTCTATCTCAGGAGTCGCATAAAGTACTACATAATCGGATACCTGTATGGATATGGTGTTGGTATTTTCCCGGCACTACGTATTTATGGCATAGATGTTGATCCAGTATTCGCCTCACTCACTGGTCTGTACGTTATACCGATCGCGCATGCCATATTGAAATACGATGTGATAGAGATCAGAATACTAGCCAAACGCGCGTTCGGATATGCGGTCAGTGTAGTGGGTATAACCCTCGGTATCTTATTTATCGGATATGCCAATGACACTGTCACTATATGGATACCAGGTTTTCCTGCTTGGTTGTTGCCACTCTTATCTGCAGTACTCGCGGTGGTTACTGGGGTTTTCGTCTGGCGTAAGATCAAAGAGGTAGATACCATCAAGTTCCAATTCGTTGATGTTGTTACTCACAAATTCCGCACACCCCTCACGCACATAAAGTGGTCTGCCGAGGTCATCAAGACATCTACAGATCCCGAAGAAAAGGCCAAGGCTATCGCGAACATTGAGCACGCCAACGTACGTCTAGTAGAGATGACCAACAGTCTCATCGGTATGTCACGTGATGATCAGAATCAGTATGCTTATAACTATACACAAGAAAATATCAAAGATATTATTGGAGAAACGCTAACGACTGTGGCTGATCAAGCTACATCATCAGGAGTCACTATTGAAACGCATATTCCTGATGATGTTCCTCTTATCCGAGTAGACCGCAAGCGTATGCAGTTCGTCATACAGATGATGATAGAGAATGCTATCGTGTATTCCAACCACAATTCACGGGTGATCGTAACATTGGAGCACATCGGTCATCATTTAACTATATCCGTTACTGACAGTGGTATAGGTATATCCAAAGAAGATTTGCAGCACCTCTTTTCTCGCTTCTTCCGTACACGAAATGCTATCAGTGTGCATACCGAGGGTCTGGGTATAGGTCTATCAGTCTCACAAGATATCATGAAGCGACATGGTGGAGACATAACTGCTACTTCCGCTGGTATCGGCAAAGGGTCTACTTTCACTATCAGGATCCCAGTTTAACTTTGACTTTATTAACAAATCAGGTTATGTTTTATTTGAAGATTTAGTACACATAAATAAATTGAGAAAGGACAAAATATGAGTCACACATCCAAAATGGAGGTTGGATAATGAAAACAACATCAAGTAGCTCCGCATCAACAAGTATGTTTTCTGTTGATGACAAGTGGATCAGATTGCCACATAGGCCACTCTTGCCACAACACCCACCAAAAAGATCTCTCGGAGATCGTGAACCGTTGCCCAATATCTACCCAGAGTCGCGTCCACCTGAAGAAAGCATGCGATATTGCAGTGTATGCGTACCAAAGCAGAGACAACAAAGGAGGATAATACGCTTTGGACCAATGGAGGAGAGATTCTGCATCAACGTTCCAGAAAAAAAGCCTCGTTGTTCGGGACAAGGGATTTGGATTCATCCATTGTTGGCTTGGCTGTTCGCAACTCCAAAGGTGCCTCGTCCTGGCAAAAGATGGTGGCAGATTGAAGAAAAGGCAATGCACAGTGTATGTGGCAGACATGGATTGAAAGTGTATCGTCGCCAGTTTCCACTTTGGCGCGAGTGGGCATTCTTTATTCATGACTGGATAAGTTCAAAATTTGATTGACCACACTACTTTCCTGATCACGCTCACAACCGCCAATGTCTGGCGGTTCTTTTATTATTTGGGCGTAAATAGTAGATTGGAAGAGACTTACCATTCCATTTCAGCCACTTTTCTGTATAATCAACCAGACATACATATGGCCACAAATACACCCAATAATATGAATCAAAATAGTGGCAAAAAAGGACTTTTGCCACCCAAGATGAGCTTCCTAAATGTCATATTTGTGAGCATTTTGGCTTTTCTGTTGATCATAGGCATATATTCACAGTTTGCAGAAAAGGGAGGATCTGTGGCGACTACTTCATTATCGGAGATCGCTACTGCGGTCGAGAAGGGTAGAGTCACAGCACTCAATGTCTCTGGTGATCAGATCACTGCTACATATGTCGACAAGACCACCAAGACTACACAAAAAGAATCTGATTCTTCACTCACAGAGAGCCTCACACGACTCGGTGTGAGTCAGGTACGACTAGCTTCTACTACTATCACGATAGATGCACCGAGCGGAGTAGGATTTTGGGTTGGAGAACTGGCTCCTTTTCTAGCGCCAATACTCTTCCTCGTATTTTTTATTTGGCTTCTTTCGAGACAAGTCAAAGGTGCTGGCATGCAGGCACTTTCATTTGGACAGTCCAAGGCACGTATAACTATGCCAGATGACAAGAAAGTACGGGTGACCTTCAAGGACGTAGCCGGCGCCAAGGAGGCCAAGCAAGAGCTTTCGGAGATTGTTGATTTCCTGAAGAATCCCAAGAAATTTATCGAGATCGGTGCTGAGATCCCAAAGGGAGTGCTTCTCATGGGAGCACCAGGGACCGGCAAGACTCTCTTGGCTCGTGCAGTAGCAGGGGAGGCTGGTGTGGCATTCTTCGCTATTTCTGGCTCAGAATTTGTAGAGATGTTCGTGGGTGTCGGTGCCTCGCGTGTACGTGATCTCTTCAAGATGGCCAAGGAGACAGCCCCGGCTATCGTGTTCGTGGATGAGATAGATGCAGTTGGTAGATCTAGAGGTTCAGGTATGGGTGGCGGTAATGATGAGCGCGAACAGACTCTCAATCAGATACTCGTGGAGATGGATGGATTTGAGCCCAATGAGAAGGTGATAGTTATGGCTGCCACAAACAGACCTGATGTTCTGGATAGCGCACTCCTACGCCCAGGAAGATTCGATCGCCGGGTGACTATAGATCTGCCAGATCGAGGAGATCGACGCGAGATCCTGAAGATACATT
>CAYTZE010000076.1:0-3154 GCA_964442415.1 uncultured Candidatus Saccharibacteria bacterium | reverse complement strand
GACAAGAAGCTAACACGTACAGAAGTTGAAGCAATTACCGGAGCTCCTCGTGCCAGTCTGGTTAATTCATTTGTAGAAGCTTTGATCGGCAAGAATGAAGATCAGGCTCTATCCGTTCTTGGTGAAGCAGAAAAGAGTGGTATTTCCATGATGACATTCTCGACACTGATTCTCGAAAAGATGAGGTTTATTTTGCTACTCCAACATTCTGCTTCGTCGAAGGCTTCGATCAAGGAACGTACATCGGAAGATGATATGATCTTCATCGAGGAACAAGCTGGCAAGAAGGCGTTGACACCTGCTATGCTTACGGTACTCTTGGAAGCTGCTGAGCAGGTGGGTCGGGCAAGCATTCAAGCCCTGCCACTGGAATTGGCAGTAGTGAAAATTTACGGGATCGTCTAACGGTAGGACAGCGGCCTTTGAAGCCGTGAATCTTGGTTCGATTCCAAGTCCCGTAGCAATTATTTTTCCCTCTACACTCAGCAGACTTTCAGAACAGACCAGGACATGTCTCTTGGGTGATCCCAGTGCTATAATACTAGCAACTCACATGAAAGAATCCTTGGCATTTATAGCAGTTATTCTCGCCATCATCGGCAACATCTCATATCTGCGAGATATATTCCGTGGTAGGGTCAAACCGCATCCATACACATGGTTTATCTGGACTATAGTCTCGTTAGTCACATTCTTTGGGCAATTGGCCAAGGGTGCTGGTATAGGTGCACTACCCACAGGAGTAGCAGAGGCCTTCACGATCATTATATTTCTATTTTCTTTGAAGTACCTTTTCATGGGTAAGGCAGGACATATAAAAAAGATCGATACATACTTCCTTATAGCAGCACTACTCGGACTCATACCGTGGATATTGACTAGTGACCCGACTATATCTGTGATCGTCGTAGTCTCTATAGACGTCATCGCTTTCATACCAACTTTGCGCAAAACATGGATGCATCCTGATACTGAGAGACCACTCTTGTATGAGATGAATATATTGCGTCACATATTGACTCTATTTTCATTGAATGCCTATAATGTTGCAACTACGCTACATTCTATCGCCATGATCTGTACCAATACAGTCATGACATACTGTATCCTTAGAGGCAAAAAACCCAGAATAGTGTTACAGTAGAGCCGCAATGAGTAATGAAAAACTGATCACTGGTACGATAACGACTATTGCCAAGGGTGCTGGATTCATCGATGATCCTGCGAACCCTGAACAATCCATATATATAGAGCCAGGTTTCTTGAATACTGCCCTCAACAAAGATGAGGTGGAAGTTCGTGTACTCGGGACCAAGAAGAGGCCGGATGGCAAGAATGAGAAGACCGGCGAAGTTGTCAGGATAATCAGTCGGACCAAGGAGTTGTATGTAGGTGTGGTCACTGTCGAAGAGACACAGACCTTGATTGTTCCTGATGACCGCAAGGCTTATGTGAAGTTCCTCATTACTGCGGATGAACTCTCAAATTTGCCAGATGGTGCCAAAGGATTGAACAAAGACGACAAAGTTTTTGTTAGGCTGAATGAATGGACGGACTCGAAGAAGTTGCCGACCGCTAAAGTACTTCGTATTCTTGGCAAGAAAGGCAACAATGACGTGGAGATGGAATCTATCGTTCTTGAGAAGGGGTTTGAGGTTGGTTTTCCCAAGGCTGTGGAGCAGGAGGCCGAAATGATCGGTAAGGAGGGTAAGAATATTTCCGACGAGGAAATTGCCAAGCGTCGTGATATGCGTGGTACGGATACATTCACCATTGACCCCTTCGATGCAAAAGATTTTGATGACGCGATTTCATTCAAGGTAATCTCGCCTGGCCTATATGAGATTGGCGTTCATATTGCAGACGTCTCTCATTATGTTCGTGAAGGAACTGCGCTCGATAAAGAAGCGGTAAAGCGCGGCTGTTCGGTTTATTTGGTTGATCGAACTATCCCGATGTTGCCAGAGGTGCTCTCGAATGATGTCTGCAGTCTCAATCCTCAAGAAGACAAGCTTACATTCTCAGCCATCTTCGTTGTTGATGACAAAGCGCAGATCAAGGAGAGATGGTTCGGTAAAACTATCATGAATTCTACTCACAGATTCACCTATGAGACTGCGCAGGCTGTCATCGATGGCAAGGTCGAGAATGTCGTGGGATATTCGAGTAACATTCAGACTGTAGAATCAGCCGAGAAGGGTATGAAGTATCGCGAGGCACTCATCACCTTGAATGTGTTGGCAAAAATTTTGCAAAAAGAGAAATTCGCACGAGGTGCCATCGAATTTGAGCAAGAAGAGATAAAGTTCCGCCTTGATCCGACTGGTAAACCTATCGGTGTCTATACCAAGCCACGCCTCGATACACACAAGCTAGTCGAGGAGTACATGCTCCTCGCCAATCGTGAAGTTGCGAAATACATTTTTGACCAGATCAAGAAGAAGGGTACGAGAGATACTGGTGCTATCTATCGTATCCATGACACGCCAGATAAGGAGAAGATCCAGGACCTAGCGACATTTGTCAAAGCCCTCGGGTACAATTTGAGAATTGGTAAGGATGGTGAAGTTAAGGCACATGATATCAATCACCTATTGGAGGAAATAGAAGGAACTCCACATGAGTCTATGATAAGTATCGCTGTGATTCGCTCGATGCAAAAGGCTATTTATTCTACAAATAATATCGGACACTTTGGTTTGGCATTTCCATTCTATACTCATTTTACCTCGCCAATTCGTAGATATCCGGATCTGCTAGTTCATCGCATTTTGCAAAAGCACATCATGAATGAACCTTTCGGAGACCGCGAGATCAACGTCTACCAACACATTGCAGAGACATCGACTGATCGCGAGATCGATGCGGCTGATGCTGAGAGAGGCTCCAAGAAACTGAAGCAGGTCGAGTATATGTCAACTCGCATCGGGCAGGTATTCGAAGGCAATATTTCTGGCGTGAGCAAGTGGGGCATCTATGTCGAAGATGCCGAGACCAAGTCCGAGGGTATGATCGGTTTCCGCAATCTGGGCAATGACTTCTTCGTCTTCGATGAGAAGAGTTACTCGGCTGTGGGTCAGAAGACTGGCAAGCGCTACACACTCGGTGACAAGATCAAATTCAAAGTGCTTTCGGCTGATCTCGACAAGAGAAT
>CAYTZE010000075.1:0-3160 GCA_964442415.1 uncultured Candidatus Saccharibacteria bacterium | reverse complement strand
CCAAAGAAACGAGAGATTCCGAAAACATCCAAGCCATAAGCATCAGGACTTGATGTGGTTGTATTGACTGACAATGAGCCCAATTTATTTTGGTGAGATAATCCGACATTGATCGGTGCATCGACGTTGCAGTTTGGTGGAGTACAACCCGCTCCAGGTGCTGTCCAAGTACCAGCAATAGCTGCTAGAGCGAATGCTCCGAGTCCCAGTCCAGTGATAGTTGCTATGCGTGCTATTTTTGTTGATATATTTTTCATGTTTAGTGTTATAGCTGAATTATTATTTTATTACCTGCCATTAATCGTATCTAGTATCCTCTGCTTCTCCTTCAGGGCTGCGGGGGATAATGTCTCTGTAACCCGCACCGAGATCGAATCCAAGGCAGCCTGCTTCTGTGCTGCATCCTTGGCAGACCACTGCTCTACCTGCTGTACGACTTCTGGTACTGGGACTGGCTCTGTTCGGAAATAGTACACTGCAAAAGCAATCCCAAAAATAATAAGTGCAGCTATTAGAGAACCGACGGCTCTGCGATGATGAGGACTTTCGAAGTCCTTCTGTGTAGGAAGATCAATCATGTCGTATATTTTAACTTGTACATAACTTCCCCACAATAGGTACATATCCACAGGGGCGTGTGACTTACCCCAGATTATGCAAGCAAGGGCAGACATTCTTTTCCTTGTTGCACATGGCTACCACGTTATCCGCATACTACAAGGTCACCTGCAACAAGGAGAAAAGAATGTCTGCCCTTGCTTGCATAACTCCCCTCCGCATGCTATAAATAACACCTGTAATCCCAATCAATTGGCTATTCGTGTCAAAATAAACCATCAGATCAAAGCGCCCGAGTTGCGCGTCATAACGGCCGATGGAGAAAATCTCGGTGTTATCACGCTATCTATCGCGTTGGCGGAGTCCCAGAAGAGGTCACTCGACCTCATCGAGATATCCCCCACTGCCATACCGCCGGTCGCCAAGATCATGGATTACGGCAAGTATCTGTACGATGAAAAGAAGAAGGAGAAGGCCGCCAAAGCCAAGACTGTAGTCTCTGAACTCAAGATTGTTCAGGTCAAAGTAGGTACCGGCGAACATGATCTCGAGCTCAAAGCCAAGAGGATCTCCGAATGGCTAGCAGAAGGCAATCGTGTCAAGGTAGACCTTTTCCTAGTAGGTAGATCCAAATACATGGATCTCAACTTCTTGAAAGAGAGACTCGAACGTGTCATGAAGCTCGTCTCTATCGAATACAAGATCGCACAGGATGTTGTGAAAGGGCCGAAGGGATTAACAATAGTTATTGAGAAGAAATAAAGGTGAGACTAGAGACTTGAGACTAGAACATGTATTCTAATCTCCAGTCTCCAATCTCTAACTTCCAACCACATGGCTATCAAAACCAACAAATCATTCTTGAAGCGCTTCAAAGTCACCAAAAATGGCAAGATTTTGTCGCGCAAGCCTGGTCAGAACCATTTCAATGCCAAGGAGCGTTCACGAACCAGTATTAGCAAGAAGCGCATGGTCCACGTCTTCATGGACAACAAGGCCAAGTCACGCTTTTTAGTAAACCAGTAAAGCACGGAGATTAGTAAACAGTAAACCGTAAACAGAATGATAGAGAAACCGGTTTACTGATTATTGTTTACTAATCTCTTCATCAATCAACCACCATGACACGAGTAAAAAAAGCAGTTCACGCCCTCAAATACCGCCGCACCGTCCTCAAGCTCACCAAGGGTATGCGTTTTGGTCGCTCCAAGAAAGAGCGTATGGCTCAGGATGCTCTCCAGCATGCCGGTGCCTACGCCTTCGCTCATCGCCGCGACAAGAAGGGTGACATGCGCCGTCTATTCAATGTGAAGATCAACGCCGGTCTCCGCCAGCTCGGCTTCACCTACTCCAAATTCATCGGTGCCGCCAAGAAGAAAGGTATCGAGCTCGACCGCAAAACTCTCGCTCACCTCGCAGAGTTCAAGCCGGAGGCTTTCGCACGTGTCGTCGCAAAGATAAAATAATGCTATTCTATTTATAGATGTCGTAGTACCGGCAAGGGAACCGATCCGATAACTTAGAGGCAGTATCGGGAGCCACAGGACCACCTGTGGCTTTTCTTTATTTTATTTTTTCATCCTTGGATCTTTCTTATCCCTCTTTGGGAACAAATCCCCCGCCTACGGCACCCCCTTTTTAAAAGGGGGATTTTTCGTGCTGAGCTTTTGTGTGAATAGTAATCACTTTTACTACTGCTTCGATATTCGATTTTACATCAGCATCTAAAAATTTGATCATTCGCAAGCCTTTATAAGCAAAATATTTATCTCTGAATGAATCGTACATTTCTTTTCCTTCATGACTCGATCCATCAATCTCTATTATTAATCTAAGCACCGGACAATAGAAATCAACGATGTAGTTTCCAATAATTTTCTGGCGCAAAAATCTATATCCAGTTTGATCTTTTTTGAGATACTTCCATAAGAGCACTTCAGAGAGTGTACTCTTATTTCTCAAATCTTTTGCTCTCACTTGGAGTTTGTGGTTATACGTCAATAGCATCAAGCAATTATAATACCAATAGTTCATTAGTTGGAAATCCCCCTTTGAAAAAGGGGGTGCCGTAGGCGGGGGATTTTACACCTCATATCCCTTCTCCCTTTCCGGAACAATCGCCTTCAAACTCAACTCGTCATTCAAGCGCTGAGAGAGATGCATAGCTGCCTTCGGCTCACCCATAACTACGAATACTTTCTTGAGGCGATCTGTGGCAGTAGTGACCAGCTCGACTAGGTGATCACTATCCTTGTGTGCAGAATATCCATAGAGAGTCTCGATGTGAGCATTCACTTTCACTTCGACACCATGGATAGTGACTTTCTTTGCGCCATCGGACAATTTCCTACCTAGTGAACCTGCTGTTTGATAACCAACAAGTAACAATGTATTCTTCGGATCCGGCAAGAAATCAGCTTCATGACTCAAGACTCGACCGCCAACTGACATTCCTGAGCCAGCTAGGATGATTTTCGCACCTTTGAGTCGCTCTATATCGCGTGACTCATTCTGGGACACAGTGAACTGTAAATGTGGAAAATCAAAAATATTATCACCGCCCTTTATCTGCTTCTGGGCATTCTCGTTGAACAATTCTGTG
>CAYTZE010000074.1:0-3207 GCA_964442415.1 uncultured Candidatus Saccharibacteria bacterium | reverse complement strand
AAAGTATTCCCGAATATCTCTCCATGCACCCCGAATTTATCTACTGGGATGTTTTTGATCCGAAAGACACAGACATGGATTTTCACACTAAGATTCGAGATAGGATCAAGAAGTTTATTGAGGATAATAAACTGTTATTTGAATAAAAAACGGCAACTTTTAGTTGCCGGGTAAATGTTGGAATCCTGGTGTACTACTGGCTGCGTGCCTTCTCACTGATTCTTTCAACATATTTATTCGTGACTCTGAATTTATTGGCAACAGTATAGGAAGCTTGTGGCCCGTTAGTATTAAAGCCATTTTCACTTAAACCAAAACGCATTCTTAGTATGGCCTTCGTTCTTGGTTTTTGGGATTCAATGAACGCCAGGAATCTCCTCCCAGACTCAACTTGTTTTGCTTGTGACTCAGCAAGTAGTTGTAATAAACTCGTAAATCGAAAATCTCCAGTAACAGCACTTTTATTATCTGTTTTCATAATTTTTCCTCCAATTCAAAATTACACCCAGACATATTAAAAGTCAACGTAATATTATCAATACAAAAACCCCGCATCTGCAGGGTTTTTGCTTCTATCAATCATACGCCTTGTCTCGACGTTCTATAATGTGAATCCAGATCTCGTTATCCTTTATGTCACATAGTATCCGGTAATCTCCAACCCTGAATCGGTATATTTTTTCGCTAGACAATCTTTTTGCAAAGACTTTTGGATCTTTTTGTGAAGCAAAGAAGCGCATCTTATCGGCAATTCGGTTCTGCGTCTGGCGCGGTAAAAATACCAGCTGTGTGATAGCCTTGTAGCTATATTTGTAGATCATGAATGAATAGTTAGATGCCGAGCTTCTTGAACAATTCCTCTTGGGTGATGAATCGCCCTTTACGTATACGTTCGCGTGAGGCTGCTATATCTCGCTGAAGAGCAGTCATCTTGATGCTACCAGCTACATATTCTCGTGTAGCAAAGTTAAGAAAGGCACTCAATGTCCACCCCTCCTTTTTTGCTTTTTTCATAGCAGCTCTTTTGAGCACTGCGTCCATGTTGAATATCGTTTTAGAAGTCATGATAGAGACAGTATATACCGCGTATATACACTGTCAAGAATGCAGTAAACCTGCCTGTACGACTATGAGACAGGGAATACTGAAAACTTTATTATCGAACAATCCTATTTACTGCGCCGTCAACTTTCCCCTGATATCCTTCAAGATATCATTCTTGACCTTTATATTCTCCTTGAGGAACTGTCTCGTCGCATCATAGCCGCGACCGAGCTTGACCTCGCCGTATGAGTATGAGGAACCTGACTTTTGGAGCAACTCATACTTCTCACCGAGTGCTATGATCTCACCTTCTTGGGAAATACCTTCGTTGTACATGAGATCGAACTCTGTTTGCTTGAATGGGGCAGCGACCTTGTTTTTGACTACCTTCACGCGACAGCGACCACCCATGATCTCTTCACCCTTCTTGATTTGGGCGATGCGACGGATATCGAGACGCACTGAGGCATAGAATTTGAGTGCCTTACCGCCTGGAGTAGTCTCTGGATTGCCGAACATCACACCGATCTGCATGCGGATCTGATTGATGAAGATGACCACTGTCTTTGATTTGGCAACTATCGCTGTAAGTTTACGGAGTGCTTGTGACATAAGGCGTGCTTGGGCACCGACATGATGTGCTCCCATATCACCCTCGATCTCTGCACGAGGAGTGAGTGCAGCCACAGAGTCGACGACGATCACATCCATCTTATTTGTTCGTATGAGGCTGTCGACGATCTCTAGTGCTTGTTCACCTGTATCTGGCTGAGAAATCAAGAGATCATTCAACTTGACCCCGAGTTTGCCGGCATATTCTGGATCCATAGCGTGTTCGGCATCGATATATGCGCAGACACCGCCGAGCTTTTGTGCCTCAGCGACCACGTGGAGTGCTAGGGTAGTCTTGCCGGATGATTCTGGACCGAATATCTCGATGATGCGACCACGAGGCATGCCACCGATACCTAGCGCCCAGTCGAGACCGAGTGAGCCGGTAGGGATAGCGTTAATATTGACCTTGGGCTTTTCGCCGAGCTTCATGATGCTATCCTCACCGAACTTGGTGCGGATAGCGTCCAAAGCATCAGCTATGCCGGTGGACTGTTTTTTATTTTCTGTTTTCTCGTCGACGTTTATTGTCTCTAATGTGTCCTCGTTCGAAGAAGCGACCTTCTTGGGCGCTTCGCCTTTCACGCTTTTCTTTATAGCCATAATCGTTAGGGTATTACTGATAAGTTCGCAGGCCTTCGTATTTTAGCATAGAAAAATACGCACAAGTGTGCCACACTCATTTTACTTGTCGAGGACTGTTTGAACGAGTAGAAATTGCCGAATATTCTGTCACGGGCTGCGTATGACCCGTGTGACAGAATATTTCGCAATTTCACGAAGTGACGATCGAGTACGATCGCCACTGGGTTTCCGCAGACAAGTAAAATGAGTGTGGCACACTTGTGCTAGAAGCCTATTACAGGCCTTGTAATCTTAGTTCAGTCTTCACTTTACGCTCAAACTGATCATGTGCTTCGAGGGTAATGATATTTGTACCAGGGAAGACGATAATATGCTCATTGAAGTTGCCATACTCATCTATAGATATGTCTCGACCATTGAGTGTCAGGTTGTTCGCTCTATCTATACGGCCCTGTATGATTGTGGTTGAAGCAGCGATAGAAGCCCAGTTTGCAGGGTTAGTGATAGTTATTTGCGGACCTCGTACGTAGCTAGTTGATCTAGAGATAGCATAGGCTACGACGATAGTAGTAACCAAAATACCACCTCCTATTTTTATGAAACGTAATATGGTGGTACGAGTGAGCATGGTATGTCTACAGTCCAGACGATTCTTCATCGTTCTGCTCGTCTGACTTTTCAGATGATAGTGGGACTGCTTCAGGTGTGCCTACTCCGTCGCCGATGATCTCACGTGGCTTGGAGCCATTGGCTGGACCTATGACATTGTGTTGCTCTAGTAGATCCATGAGCTTGGCTGCACGACTGTATCCGACACCGAGCTTCCTCTGTATGTATGATGTAGATGCCTTGCCAGCCTCGGTCACAGCGTCACGGGCTGCACTGTAAAGTTCATCTTCGTCTTCTAGTGAGTTGTCTCCTTGGAAGGAAAAGCAGGTTCGTTATGGCATCCGTGTGTTGGCTGAT
>CAYTZE010000073.1:0-3210 GCA_964442415.1 uncultured Candidatus Saccharibacteria bacterium | reverse complement strand
ATCAGATAGAATGCTGGCACAAGGAACAATGTCAGGAATGATGACAGTGTCAAACCGAAGATGACTGACGAACCAAGTGCCTGCCAGAACTCATCAGAAAGTGTGACAGGAAGAATACCAAAAATAGTACAGAGTGAGGTTATGAAGATAGCTTCGAGACGTGACTTGCCGGCATCAGCGATGGCTTCTTCGAATGGGATACCACTCTTCAAGTTGATATTGATCTTGTCGACAAGGATGATGGAGTTTTTCACCACGATACCGAACAGAGCCAGAATACCGATGAGTCCGGGGAGTCCGAGTGACACATCGAAGACGGCCATACCGATGAAGACACCAATGAGCGCGAGTGGTATAGGTACCAAGACGATGAGTGCCTTACGGAATGAGTTGAACTGAATGATGAGTGTCGCAACGATCAAGATGATGGCGATGAACATGGCGCGGACGATAGAGGCAAATGATTCGGCGTTGGCTTCATTCTCGCCACCATAAGTGATGGTATACCCTGCTGGGATGACATACTTGGCGTTGAGCTTCTGGAAAGCTGCGAGGATGGCTGTGCCATTGGTGCTCGAGTTGGCCCCACCAGAAAGGACGACGGTGCGCTTCTGATCTATACGGGTGATGGTGTTCACAGCTGGTTTGAGTTCAACAGTCGAGACGTCCTTCAAGAAGACTGCTTCCTTGCGGTTGTTGAGGATCTGAATATTTTGGATAGAAGTTAGATCAGGAATAGTCGTCGCATCGAATGTGGCGATGAGCTTGATCTCCTTCTCGCCCTTGATGACCTTGGTAAGTTCTATACCTGAGATGGCAGTACGAAGTACAGTGCCGACATAGGCAGCCGAGAGTGAATTGCGCTCGAGAGCCGCGGTATCGAGCTTGAATGTGTACTCAGGTACAGAATCTTTGAGTGAGCTATCAATGTTGATGACTCCAGGGATAGAAGCAAGCTTCGGACGCAAGTCGTTCACTATCTTGGTCAAAGTCTCGAGACTGTCACCTGAAATGTGTGCCTCAAATGCGGCGCCGGATGGAGGACCACCTGCGGGAGTCGAGACGTTGATGATCACACCAGGGATATTGTCAGCAGTGAGATCAGCACGGATTTTGTCAGCGAGTATGTATGACTTGAGTATGCGTTCCTCCTTGGGCTTCAATGTAAGGACGATAGATGCAAGATTATTTGATCCGGTACCCGAGCCACCAAATGCTCCTGAGTTTGGGCTGGCACGACCTACAGTGCTAGCAAAACTCAGCACATCGGGATAACCATGAATCTCCTTCTCAACTAATACGGTACGAATATCAGTTTCATTCAAGGTAGAACCAGTGGGAGTACGGAGGTCAATATAGACATAGTCCTGGTCAGAAATTGGGAAGAATTCACTCCTAATAACGCCGGTACCGACGAGCATGATAGCAGCGACGAAGAGTAGTGCGACTGAACCTAGGACATAGCGACGACGCTTTTTGTTAAAAATGTAGTAACGAAGTACGCGTTCATAGATTGGGAGGAAGCGGTGAAAATCAATAACACCGTGTATGAGACGTGTCGTGAAATTCTCGTGATCCCTGTTGCCCTGTGCGGCGAGCTTGGCCTTAATGAGTTCATCACTCCTCCACTCTCGCGCCATCTGCTCAGCGTTACTTATGAGGATATGCTTGCCTTCTTTCTTGCGCTGTTCATACCACCAGATGAGCCAAACCTCAATGAATAGAGCGACAGAAGCGATAATAATCTCGAGAACACCACCATTTGCAAAACCGGCATAGAACATAGCTGCAGCAAAAGTAATAAGTATACCCTCGATGATGTAAAAGAATGTCTTGGTCATGCGGATACGCTCAAGAACAGCAGCCAATGGATGATTGATCATGAGTGCTATGAGGAGTGATGAAACCAGGGTGATCGAGACGGTAACAGGAATTGATTTCAAATACTCACCAACGATACCTGTTGCGAAAAGAAGTGGCAAGAATGCCCAGACGGTGGCGAGCGTTGTGGTCGTAAGAACCCACTTGAAATCATTCAAGACGAGTAGAACTGCTTCCTCGGGGGTGAATTTGCCAGTGTTCAGATATTGTTTGGTCGCAGAAACTACCACGATAGCATCATCCACGAGTAGACCTAGTGCCAAAATGAGCGAGAACAGTGAAAGAAAGTTTAAGGTCATTCCGATAGCATGGAGAACACCAAAACTTACGAAGAATACGAGAGGGATAGCAAGTCCAGCTACGAATGCTTCTTTAAGTCCGACAATCAAGAACAAAATGATCGAAACTAAGAGAACTGTGATCATAAAATCGTGCGAAAGCTGGTCGAAGCTGATACGAACCTGCTCAGCCATATCTATACCTGTATTGTAGGTAATGCCAGGTGAAAATGTTGCGATAGTTTCATCCACAGTCTTCCTGGCCTTATCGACTGTATCGAGTACCGATGCTCCTTGTCGCTTGATGAGTGAGAGGCTGACGGAATTCTTTGGCTCAGAATCATTGATCGATAGGCGTGAGTAGGCAGTCTTCTTGATAGCTTTCTCGCTCACCTTTGCAACATCTTTCAAAAGAATAGTACTACCATCACCCGTATGTCCGACAGGAATACGAGCTATATCAACTGCTTCGGTCACGCGTGCATCAGTACGTATAGGAAAGACTAGTGTGCCACTATCAAAATTACCTGCAGGAATGGCGTTGTTGGCCGAAAGAACCGCGCGATTTGCATCGTCTGTGCTAATACCGTAAAAAAGTAAACGATCACTTTGATACGCGATTTCATACTCCATCTCATCTCCTCCGGAAATCTGTATCTCGCGTACACCAGGGATCTTGTCTAGCTCGTCCTTGACAGTCTCTGCATATTTGCGGAGCGTAAATCCATCATATGGGCCAGTGATCGAAATAGACCAGATAGGGGCATCATCAAGTGATATCTGGTTGATCACTGGCTTATCTGCATCTGTGGAGATCTTGGTCTCTATCCCTGATAATTTGTCGCGCAAATTGCGAATAGAATCATCACTATTTTCTTTGGCATCGAACTCAACTTGGATGGATGATACTGAATTGTAAGAATTGGATGTAAGTTTCTTGAGACCTTTCAAGCCAGAAAGCTCGATCTCTATCTTTTTGGTCACGAACTCCTCAACATCTGCAGGAGAAGCACCGGGATATATTGTGGTCACAATAGCGAGAGGAATTTTG
>CAYTZE010000072.1:0-3218 GCA_964442415.1 uncultured Candidatus Saccharibacteria bacterium | reverse complement strand
CCGAGGTACAAACTCGGTCATTTATTGTATTTGTTGCATATTTCTAGCAATAATGTACAATGTTTCTACTATGGAATTCGCAGTTATTCATACTGGTGGCAAGCAATATACGGTCTCAAAGGGTGATACTATCACTATCGAGAAGCTTTCTAATGACCACAAAGCAGGTGATAAAGTCACCTTTGACAAGGTCATGCTCGTCGATGATGGCAAGAATACGACTATCGGTACTCCGTACATCGCCAAAGCAGTAGTGAATGCAACTGTTGTCGAGATGGGTCGTGCTGCCAAGGTCCTTGTTGTTCACTACAAGCAGAAGAGTCGCTACTACAAGAAGAACGGGCATAGACAGCCGTTCGTGAAGGTGAAGATAGATAGTCTCAAGTAAAGTGTATGAGGTAAGAGATATGAGCTAGGAGATATGATGAGCGCAGAATTGATCTGCGTTTTTTCATACCTAATTCATATCTCAAATCTCCTAGCTCTTACCTCACTTTACTTACCTGCGATTCCGTAGCGCACTCTTTATCGTCTCACCGTCGACATATTCGAGTTCTGCACCTGTCGAAAGTCCACGACCAAGTATTGAAATTTTGGCACCATTTTTCAGTACCTTATTCAAAGCCTCCCTCACGATCTGTTCAGTATGCTCACCATCAGGAGTAGCATTCAAAGACAGAATCACTTCCTTTATCTGGCTAGAATGTGTTACGTGCTCTAAAAGCTTTTCCAGTCTAATTCTTTTGTCGGGTTCTTTATCAAGCACAGGTACAGTACCACCAAGGATGAAGTAGAGACCTTTGTATGCCGCACTTTTCTCAACTGTTTCGAAATCAGAGTCGCGTGCGACGATCATAAGTGTGAGCTGATCTCGATTTGGGTCAGAACAAATGGAGCAGAGTAATGGTTTTGAGCTATGAGCTAGGAGATATGAGGTATGAAAAAAGAAACGGTTACATTGAGTACATTGAGTTGTTTGCCTACGTACTTCAGTTATGAGGTTGGTGAATTCTTGGATAGATGTCGGTGATTTATTAAGTAAATAGTAGACAAAACGTCTCGCTTGGCGTGGTCCGATGCCGGGGAAGCGAGTGAAGAGTTCTTCGAGTTTGCGGAGGGAATCCATTGTGGGTAATGAGATAAGAGATATGAGCTAGGAGGTATGAAGTGAATTGGATATGGTTTGAGTTTTACTGATTAGGCCTTGTAGTAGTTGATGGGCAGTATTGAGCTGCATTTGTAGTGTATCGTATTCAGAAACAGACGTATACTCCAAATCCTTGGAAATCAGTAGTTGATTCTTTAGTTCAGATAAGTAACCACGAGCAATAATGTAGAATTGAGCCCTTTCCTTGTATGTATTTCTCCCAAAACCTTCTGCAATATTTGAAGTAATTGACACGCAAGCACGACGCATTTGATTTGTTAAACCAAATCGCTCATCTTTAGGAAACTTACCTGTCAATTTATATGTAGAAATAACTGCCTGGTGTGAATATTTCCATGCATTCAAATCAGTAAAATCTTGTATCTTCATTCTTTCATTCATACCTCGTATCTCTTAGCTCTTACCTCATACTTACTCCTTCTCAAACCCACCAAAATCTGCCTTGTCCATACTCAAGAATGTAGTCTTTTTGCTGTCAAAGAAGAGTTTGGCGATACCCGTCGGACCATTGCGATGCTTCTCGATCAAGATTTCAGCCTCTTCCTTCCTGCCGCCAACATCCTGGTCGGACTCACGGTGGATGAACATGACCACATCTGCATCCTGCTCGATGGATCCTGAGTCACGGAGATCAGAGAGGCGAGGCTTGCCACCGCGCTGCTCGACGGCACGAGAGAGCTGGGAGAGTGCTAGGACTGGGACTTCGAGCTCGCGTGCTAGATTCTTTAGTGATCTAGAAATCTCAGTGACCTGCTGTACGAGATTGTCATTGCCTTTGGTTTGTGTAGGAACCATGAGTTGAAGGTAGTCGACAACGATGAGTCCAAGACCCTTTTCATTTTTGAGTCTGCGAGCTGTAGCACGCATTTTGAGGATATTGTTGCCGGGTGCATCGTCGATATATATAGGGGCGTCAGAGAGACGACCGATTGCATCGCCAATGGACTTGAAATCTTGTTGTACTGACAGGTTGTGACCTGTGCGAATCTTCCATGAGTCTACTTGTGACTCTGCCGCCAACATACGATCAACGAGTTGCTGTGAACTCATTTCGAGTGAAAAAATCGCTACAGGGATCTTGTTCTGGATGGCAGTTTTCCTAGCAATGTCCAATGCAAGAGAGGTCTTTCCCATAGAAGGACGAGCGGCGAGGATGATGAGATCTGACTTTTGAAATCCAGCTAGTTTGTTATCGAGCTCGGGGAATCCTGTCGGTACACCACGAAGTTCACCAGTTGTTTTGTGCAAATGATCAAGACGATCCCAAGCTTCCGTCAGAGTATCCTTTAGTGCTACGAACTTGTGAGAACCTGTTTTGTTAGTTACTGCGTATAGGGATTTTTCTGCTTTTTCTAGAATGTCATGGAGCTCTGATTCTTCGTCGTATCCTAGCCCTGTAATGTGTTCTGCGGCTCGAAGCAACTCACGCATAGTGTGTTTCTTCTCAACAATCTCAGCATAATGATTGGCATTGGTAGATGAAGGTACTACATTGATCAACTCAGTCAGATATGACATGCCACCAGATTGTTCTAGTAGCCCTTTTTCTTGTAGTCTAGCCGAGACTGACAACATGTCTATCGGTGTAGTTTTGCTATGAAGCTCGAATAGAGTTGACCAGATAGCTTTGTGCTGATTTGAATAGAAGGATGACTCACCAACTACATCTACTATATCGTGCATGACCTCGCCACGGATCATGATAGAACCAAGTAATGCCTTTTCTGCTTCGATATTCTGAGGCGGAATCCTCAAATCCTTTGTCTTGAAGTATGGAGAGGTTGGGCTCATAGAGCAAGTATAGCATCTGCCGGTTATCTGCATTTATAGATACATTCAAAAAAGCGTGGAAAAGATGTGGAGAAGAGTATATGCAACTTATGTGCATTTCTTCATCTTTTCTTCAGGTCGGTCTGATAGTATCTCGACGTACGCATTTATTGGTGACATAAATAATAACTAAAATGAATAACTTCACAACTCAAAATAAGGTCACATCAAATAGGGGATTTACCCTTATTGAGGTATTGGTCGTCATCGGCATCATCGC
>CAYTZE010000071.1:0-3263 GCA_964442415.1 uncultured Candidatus Saccharibacteria bacterium | reverse complement strand
TGGCAGCATCTACACCGTACATATCAGTACGACCATCAACGAAACGGTTCCACCACAACTTCTTGATATTGTTTTTGAGAGTAAGTCCTAATGATCCGTAGTCCCAAGTACCAGCCAAACCTCCATAAATTTCAGATCCTTGAAATATAAAACCACGTCGCTTGCACAAAGCGACGATATTCTCGAGCGTATCAGTCTTCTTATTCATAGCGCTATTCTATACCAAAATTGTTGTTTTGCGTAGGTCGCGCCTCCACCTACCTGACTACTGTGGCCTGTCCCTCCTGATAGCTCGGATCAGTACTGAAGCGCGTCGACAGCGAATCCTGTTTATTCGAGAGATCTGCACCAGTGAAACTATCTGTAGCAGTCAATGTCGCTTGATTGAGTAATATCGGAGATTGATCTGCTTGATTGACACTAGGCTGGAATGAAATCTGGAAATTGACCTCCCTCCTGCGTGACTGACTCATGGTGTATGTATTGACCGTACCAATATCCCAGGATATCTCACCTGTGTTCTTGTTGTAAGAAACATTTTCTGATGATGGACTGACTGCGTCTAACCACTTCACATATGGTGGCAATGACGCGGTAACTCGTGCACCACTCACCGCACTTGATGTATTGTCGACAGTCCAAACGACAGTGTATGTAGTAGGTTGTTCGACCTTTGGTGGTATAGGACCGGTATTCTGGAATGGTCCAACATTCCTCACGATACGTCCGATCAGAGACACGTTGGATGATATCCTACTTGTTCGGGATACGATGGAAGATAGCTTCTCTTGAGCATTCGAACCCTGTGCACGATTGCCCGCTACACTAGCAGTTATTGTGACAGATGGATTTATAGTTGGACTAGAGACACTACCTGTATCCGTAGGTGCGAGCATGAAGGATACCGTACCACTCTCTCCTGCACCTACTGAAGCGAGTTCTCTACTAGTCTGAGCGTTCCAAACTATCTCATTGGTTGCAGAATTGAAATACCCAATATCTGGTTGTACCGCTGTCTTATCATACGCACTTCCAGCGAGTTTGGCTGTGATGACCATATTCGAAACAGTAGTTGTTAGGTTATTAAACCACTTTATATTGACCCTTTGACTCCTACCGAAGGCACCGACATGATCACCAGCCGAATCATCATTGTCTATTGCTATACCCAGAGAAATAAAAGGCTTTTCAATCACAATACTTTGCTCAACAGCCATATATTGCGTGCCGATAGCTTTGGGATCAGTGGAGCTTTGCGCACCAGCTGAAAACTTGAACACTCGTGTCTCACTATCCTCACCTTGGATCTTGCCGTGAATGATAACTGTACGCTCTCCACCAGGTGGTATATCACCGATCTTCCAACTTGCATTATCAGAAAGAGGTTTCAGATTGGCTGAAATGAAACTCCAACCGAATGGGTAGGTACCCTTCAATAAGACATTTTTGAGTGTATCTTGTGAATTGGACTTCAAAGCAACTTTGATATCGAACTCTTGACCTGATGCCACTTTGTCAAAAGTAGTAGCAGTGAGGAGTATTGGTGAAGAATTGATCAAGACATCATAAGATGTATTCTTGGTAAAAAGTGAGCTCGATCCCTTGACCTTGTAAGTAATATTTACATTGATATTCTTTTGGAGACTTTCCTCACCGAACATGATAGCGCTCACAGTTTTCTTGGCAGAACCACCTGCAGGTATATCACCGATCAGTTGACGGAATGTCTTCAGTTCCTTGCTTTCATCACTAGGATCAATAGTTCCTGATGGGAACTCCACTGCCAGATCGGCACCTTGCAGGTCAACGTTATTTTTGTTCAGTACCTCAATATCAAATGAGACTGGTGCACCACCCGGTATCGATACTGGACCACGTATTGCGATATCGATATTGTCCCCAGAAATAAGATTGGAACCATTGTAGAAAAGATACGCACCAAGACTAACTGCCACAATACAGAACAGGAATGAACCGATCAATAGTTTGGTAAAAAATGACATAGTGTGATCTTCGTACTGTTTATTGAGGTCGACGGGTGGCAAATTGTCTTCTGGTGGTCGCTCCCATGATGTCTGCACCTGACTTTCCGAAGGTGTAAATCGCAACTTCCTCCTAGTACGCACATCAGGAGCGCTCCTAGAATACAGCGACTTCTTGAGATCTTCAATACGGTTTTGTTCGTCTGCAGGAGGCATTTGTATGATTATACAATGAATACTTCAAACTATGAAGCTATGGTGCGTCCTACAAATGACTCTCTCGTAGTGCCTTGTTGATATGCTTATTTATATTCATCCTCTGCCCTTCTGCGGTATTCAATAATTCTAGACGCAATTCGCTTGAAATAATCTGCTGATCTATTTCTTTGTCAGTGCCAATATATCCGAGCAAATGAAGCATACGGAATACAATCACTGATTCGAGTGTTCGTAGTTGTTCACTGGTCAATTCGTGCGCCCCACTGAGGAACGTTACTGAACTCTCGATATGTTGGAATAATTCTGGATGAGCTTCTTCACCATGAAGGAGTCTACGCAGGAGTAAAGCGATACGACTGATGAGCATGGAGGGGAGACCTCCAAGCTTGGAGGTCTCCCCTCCATGCTCCTGCGCATTGGTCATCCGCCAAAACTCCTTGCCCCGCACGAATGAAAACTCTCCGAGAGAAAATTCCTGAGAATGATAACGTAACTTGGACTTTTCCAGTCGTATTCCCTGCGCAGTGGCCATGACTAGTCCCAAGTCGCGCGTGAATATTGATAGGAGTTTCCCCGCCTCACCTCGTGGTCGTGACTCGATGATGAAGCCGGGTGTTGTGGTGATAGCGTACATTATTTCTTAATCGAAAACTTTGCACCGTAGCTGATAGACTTCAGTCCTGTCGTTTTCTTGATTTCCTCCTCATATTTCGATACCAATACCCTCATATCCTCAGTAACTTCAATTTCAACAACATCATTTACCTGTAAGTCAGCTTCCTTTCTTGCATCTTGGATAGTACGAATGAGTTCACGCAGATCTCCTTCTTCTTTGAGTTCGGGAGTGATAGTCAATTCAAGTTCCACATCTCCAGCTATCTGCGCAGCAAATGTGACCGCCTTAACATTGACCTCATTCTTAAATAGCTCTGTAAATTTCTCATTGAATCCTTCTGAGGAAGGCTTCAAAACCTTCAACATACTGAGTGGCTGTCTAACTTTTATTTTCGCGAACATGCGCGCCTCGAGGGGATCACCTTCGTCGCTCATCGCCCACCCTCC
>CAYTZE010000070.1:0-3316 GCA_964442415.1 uncultured Candidatus Saccharibacteria bacterium | reverse complement strand
ATTACCACACTTTTGAAATCTTACATTTGTAAGATCTTCTCAATGATAAGATGTTTGTACAGCTTAGAATATGCCATCAAAAAAGGTGAGTATTGCAGACGTAAGATATTTTGAAGGCGGACTGAGAAGCAGATATGTACGCTCTCTTCCGCCTCTACTTTTATCTCCTCACTTATCCTTTGCTTTGCATCACTCTGCCATATACCTCCTATCCTTCCACTTACTCACCACTCTCACATTTTTCTGTTTTTATCCAAAATAATTTCTCACCTAACCATGAATATCCCAAAACTCTCTGTCAAAAGAGTACTCCACCTGATCCTTCTCTCAATCATCCAACATAACTCTTGCAATGCAGCGCAGTTATTGAACTACCTTACAATAATTGGCCTTAACATTCCTAGTGGAACACTTTATCCTACTCTGCAAACACTCCGAAGAGAAAAACTAATCGAATACACCTGGAATGAAGATGTCGTACCCGCAACAAAATGCTATGAGATCACACAAAAAGGTATCCATTCTCTCGAGTATCTCTCAAAAGAATGGAAGCGTCTCAACACAATCATTTGTCGTCTACGCCGACAATAAGTGCTGCAAACTGCTTTTGCAACTTTTCCAACTTGGGTGCGATCACGAGCTGACAGTAGGGCTGATCAGAATGGTTGCGATAATATCCCTGGTGATAATTTTCTGCCGGATAAAACTTCACCAAGGGTTTAACTTCTGTCACTACTGGTTTGTCATATGCTTTTGTATCGTTCAGCTCTTTGATCAGGCCTTCAGCTTTCACCTTCTGCTCCTCATCTGCATAGAAGATCGCAGAACGGTATTGCGTACCTACGTCATTACCCTGCCTATTTAGAGTCGTCGGATCATGAGTGTTAAAAAATACTGCAAGCAAATCTTCATAGGTTATAACCTGCGGATCAAACTCGATCTTGATCGCTTCGGCATGTCCGGTATTGCCACCAGAAACTCTTTCATAACTCGGACTATCAGTAGTTCCTCCCGTATAACCAGAAACAACCGAAGAGACTCCTTTCAGTGAAGTAAAAACTGCCTCAGTGCACCAAAAACATCCATTTGCGAATACTACTGATTGAATAGTTTGGTTATCCATAGAGTATATTATATCAAATTATCCCTTGTCGTTTGTTAATGTTACAATATACACATGAGCTCAAAGCATCTCATCTGGATCGGTATGACTATCGGTTCTTTGGTTGGAGGATACATTCCGACACTTTGGGACCCAAGCCTGTTCTCGATATCAGGCATCATAGGTAGCACAATAGGTGGTATTGCCGGCATCTGGGCAGGCTTCAAACTCTCGCAGCTATTCTAGACAAACTAGGATCTCTTGCTGTGCTTCGCCTTCTTCGCCATATTTCGTACGCGCTTTGCCTCAAGACGTTTCTTGGTCTTGCGTGATCGTGATGCTTTCTTTTGAACTGATGCTCGTTTTGCCATTTATATGCGTTAGTATTAGTAAGTAGGAACAGTCTACATTATTTCTAGCCGAATGTAAACGTAAATACTCTCACCTTAGGCTTCGCAAACTTTATATCGATACGATGTGCTTCTGCATTCGTCGCCTTGAATAGGTGGTACAAACGAGAAGCGCCTATAGTTAGTTTGCCATTTGCTACATCTATACCACTATGTTCATCAGTGATCGGCTGACCATCTATGAGAATAGTCGCTTCAACAGGTGTACCATCAATAGTTTGTGCCACAATATACATATTCGATGCTTTGAATATATAGGATAGTTGTGTCGTAGAAGAAACTGCTTCGGTATATTCTTTGTCTACCATCCAAGTACCGCCCAAGTAAAATGTATTCACATCCAAATTTTGAGGCACAGTGAACACTGATTGTCCGATGGTATTGGACTTTCCGTTACCGAAGTATTCGTTTCGAAGAGCACCAAAATATGTCTCTGGACTTTGTGCTTGAATCCTTTTTACAGGCATGAGTTCACCGACAACTATTGGCTTGAAATCAGCAGGGGCCACATCTGGATTCAGGATCTGCTTCCTCTGATTTAACAGGTCAACTATAATCGTTTCTGTTTCTGCGTACTCACCTTCTCCTGCATGATCATTTACGACGTTGCCCTTGATATCGATCAAGAATTTGTGTGGCCAATATTGATTTTTGTAGGCATTCCAAGTCGCATAGTCGTTGTCGAGTACAATGGGAAATTTCAAATTAAACTGCTCAACTCCTTTACGTACATTCTCGATATCTTTCTCAAAGGCAAACTCAGGCGTATGTATGGCTATAATTTCCAATCCCTGATCCTTGTACTTCTTGTACCAATCATTCATGTATGGGAATGTCCTTTGACAATTGATACAAGTGTAGTCAATAAAATCAACCAAGATAACTTTCTTGCCGATAAGGTCAGCGATCTTGATCGGGTTGGTATTCAAATACCCTGCGATCCCTGCAAGTTCAGTATATTTGCCCTGATTGTGTTCCGTCGGTAATTTCCCGTATACTTTTGCTTTGACTTCTGTAGGTGATGCATTCACACCTGTCGAAACAGCCGGCGCTTGTCCAGCTACCAGTCCATCATTCGCTCCTTGCACAGACTGTTCGTCAGATCCCGTAATCTGATTATTCAAATCACTTGTCTTACTGGAACCCTCGAGACTCTGGCGGATAGTCTGCTCTAGTTTGGTCACATCGAAGAAACCAGAATCAAGGATAGCCGTCTCAACCTTCTTGTCGAAACCAGTAGCGATCATGACACCGAGAATGATGAAAAGTATACCAAGAGTTTTCTTGAACCAACCATACGGGTTAGTTGCCCATTCCAACCTATCAACAAAACGTTGCCCCACTTTTGCGACCAACAAGAGAATGATCGCCAATCCAACTATATATGCTCCCAAGTTCAGCAAGCCTAGACTGAGACTTTGAGGCAAAACTGTTGCAAGGATGACAAAAAATGTTGGACTGCAGGTGGTGAAGACAGGACCGAGCGCCGCACCTACGATCACATCTGTCCAAAATGAGTGCTTATCACCATAACCCCGTGAGACGATTTGGTCAGCTTCGTTATGCCCAGGAATTTTGAGCACGACCCGTGCCCATGTCTCAGGAAAGAGTAATGTGAGACCAAAGATAACAAGGATGGTTGCTGAAACATATGACCAGAATGTCGGCGAGACTGTGAGGAGTGCAGTACTTCCCTTCAAAAGTAAAGTAAAAAGAAAAACTGAAATTGAAAGAGAGGTAATGATAATGATAGGTCGTCTGCGATTGTTCGTATCTGTCACCGATCCAGCCAAGATGACTGGAA
>CAYTZE010000069.1:0-3328 GCA_964442415.1 uncultured Candidatus Saccharibacteria bacterium | reverse complement strand
AACGGTGCCCAATAATGATGGCTACATCAACCTCACCAACACCACTATCACCACTATCTGTACCCCAACCAGAAGTGTTCGGTGCACCTGCAGGAGATGCTAATGGATTACAAGTATAACCCTGATTAAGCAGATCATTACTCCACTTGAGTCCAAATGATTGACCTCTCTTGATTCGATATGTATTTAGACTTGCTGTTGGTCCATCCTTGCCGATTTTGAGACTGAGATTCGAGGTGGTTGGTGCCACAGTGATGTAAGGACAGTTATTGACTAGGTATGAACCTCCTGCACTATCATTGATAGTAACAGTAGGCCCATTTCCACTGACATTATAAACTTTGTCAGCTGTTACAGCTGTACTACCAGTGCTCCAGAGATATGTATATGGTGCTGTACCAAGTGAAGGGTTCACAGTGAATGTAGCCGTGTCACCAGCATTGGCTACTGTACTAGGTCCAGTACATGTACCAGTAAGGGTGCTTGCTGGTGGATTGCCACAGCCGTTCGGACAATTTGTATTATTGGTAGTATTTGTTGAATACGGATTGAAGGAGATCCAGCCCATTACGTCACTACCCCATGCGTAGCCCTTGAGATATGAGATAGTACCTACATTCACTAGAGTTAGACCTCTGCTACCATCACTAAATCCAGATGGGTACTTCGTTCCTCCGCTCGCCTCTGCAACATTGAAGCAACCATCCCAGCCATCTGTTCGACCTATAGCGGATACCACACGAGCCCAACCTGAAATATATCTATCACCAGTGGAATTGTTAGGTATGTCATTATCAGTATCTATTTTAACAGCATTGGATGCACTCAAACCAGTACATCCAACAAGATCAGCCCCGTTAAAGGAAATCCAGCCAACATTCGATGACCATCCATAACCTCCGAGAGTAATAATCTTTCCCACTGGACCCGTCGCAGTTACTGCATATACGGCACCAGATCCTGCACCAGGATTGTTGCTATTGAAACTGATCCAGCCAACATTCGATGACCATGCCCAACCACTTAGTTGTGAAGTACCTGCTTTTGCCTGATTTGCAAAAAGTCCAATTGTCATAACCAAAGCAAGGGCTAGAACAGATACAATTTTTTTCATGGGTATTGAATATATCAAACTAATAAATAATAGATAAATTACCCCATTATTTTAGCGTACTATCAAATTATAGGCGAGAAAAGTTGGGGATAAGAGTGCTATGATACAGCCTCATTCTTTGGCCATTCAGCTACCATCAATAATCCCTGTTTATTATCTTGAAGTCCCCAAATCTCCTCTGTCACAAAGGGCATAAATGGATGAAGTAATCTTAGAATTGTATTCAATGCAAGAAAAAGAAACTGTATACGTGAGATTCTTGCCAATTCATCATCCCCTGCCAAAATTGGCTTACTCTCCTCAATGATCTTGTCTGCAAATTCATGCCAAACATAATGATATAGCTTCTCCCCTACTAGATAGAACTTATATTCGTCCATTTCCTTGGTAACCTCTGCAATCAGTGTATCCAAGCGCTTCATATGTTCTGCATCTACTTGAGACCATTGGCTAAAATGTGGATCAAACGCGACTGGTTCAGCCTTTACTTCTGACCTGCCCTCAAGTGGCTTGCCTTTGTCTCCATCAGCTGTAGCAGAAATGAAACGAGTGATATTCCAAAGTTTATTAGCAAAAAGCTTGTAGGCTTTGACTTTGTCGAGACCATGCTTGCTATCATTTCCAGGTCCAACACCGACGATGAGGGACATACGGACAGCATCTGCGCCATATTCTTTGATCAACTCGACTGGGTCGAGATTGTTACCTGATGATTTGCTCATTTTCTTGCCTTCCTTGTTGAGTACTAGGCCATTCAGATAAACTGTTTTGAACGGAACTGAACCAAGAAGATATGTACTCATGAGTATCATACGTGCTATCCAGAAGAATAGGATATCGCGACCAGTCTCGAGTACAGTAGTAGGATGATAGTTGGCTAGATCATTCTCTGGTCCAGATTTGCCATTCTCAGCCGTATTTGCAAATTCTGGCCAACCGAGTGTCGAGAATGTCCAAAGGCCAGATGAGAACCATGTATCTAGAGTATCTTCATCTTGTATCCAGTCACCCCCTTCTGGAGGATTGATACCGCAATATATCTCCTCAGAACGATACCAAACAGGTACTCGGTGTCCGTACCAGATCTGTCTAGAAATACACCAGTCACGCAGATTCTCGACCCAGTGGAAGTACACTTTTTCGAAGCGATCAGGGATTATTTTTATTTGTGAATCTCCTACTCCCGTCTCGACAGCTTCTCTCATCAAGTCCTTTAATGTTGTCTCCTTAGCACTCTTTCCATCTGCAGATATATGCTTGAATTTCTTGTTCACTGCTACAAACCATTGAAGCTTGGGCAAAGGTTCGATGATACCACCAGATCTTTCTGCAGTAGCTACATTCTGCTCAATCTCCTCCTCATGCTCGAGTAAGTCCTCTGATCTCAGCCATTCAACTATGGCAACACGGGCCTCTATAGTCTTCTTGCCTTTGATCTGATCACTGCCCACCAACATCTTGGCGTATTCATTGATAACCTGCTTGAGTGGTAGCGCATGCCTCTGTGCCATATCCCAGTCGATAGAACTATGTGCAGGTGTAACACCCAAGGCACCAGTTCCGAACTCAGGATCAACCGAATGATCGGCGACCACCTTCAAGTGAATAGGTTCTCCAGCAAAAATCGCGTCGAATTCTTTGCCGACAAACTCCTTGTACCGAACATCGTCTGGATGTACAGCGATAGCTGTATCACCCAGTTTGGTCTCAGGACGAGTCGTCGAGATAGAGATCGGGATGTCTTTTGAATACTTGAATGTGTAAAGAACTGACTTCCTAGTCTCATAAACGATCTCATCATCAGAAATAGTAGTTTGCCCTTTGGGATCCCAATTGACTACACGATCACCGCGATAGATGAGGCCATCATCATACATTTTCTTGAATGCTGTCCGTACTGCCAGATTACGTTTCTCATCCAAGGTAAAAGCTTCGCGAGACCAATCTATGGATGAACCCATCTTACGGATCTGACTAACGATAGTGTCGTGACTCTCGGTGGCGAATACGGCTACTCGGTGCAAAAGTTCCTCACGACCTAGATCGTGACGTGACTTTCCCTCTTTCTTCTGTATTTCCTTCTCTACCTTTGACTGGGTTGCTATAGCCGCGTGATCGGTACCAGGCACCCAGAGCGTTCGATATCCTTTCATGCGCGCATAGCGAATCATGATATCACCTACTGTCACAGCAGTCGCATGACCTAGGTGAAGA
>CAYTZE010000068.1:0-3391 GCA_964442415.1 uncultured Candidatus Saccharibacteria bacterium | reverse complement strand
ATATTCGTGGTACAACACCCTCATCAAACCTTCGTTCGCTCCACCATCGTGGCTATTTGGTCCAGTATGGTCAGTGCTCTACGTCATTATTGCTATAAGTTTCATTCGCGTATTTTACCTCGCTGCTACACGTGTCATTCCTGCAATAGTCGTGGTGCCCTTCATCCTCAATCTTATATTCAATTTCGCGTTCACGCCACTCCAGTTCGGTCTCCAAAACAATTATCTCGCAGCAGTCGATATCCTCCTCACACTCGGGACCATCATCTGGATGATGGTCGCTATTTGGCCGTATTCGCGAGGTATTACCTATGCCCAAATCCCATATCTCCTCTGGGTATGTTTTGCGACTGTACTGCAGCTCACTGTTACGTGGTTGAACCGATAACAGGGATATTGTTCGGCTAGAATAAAAAATCGCCACAGACGGAAGAGTCGTGGCGATTTGTTTGGTGGTCTCGAGTTTACTATAGTGATTTCAAGAATTGGATGGCTACTCCTGGCACCAAGATGATCAGTGCGATCAGGATGATACCGACAGCCATTTGAGCAACCCGTTGAGGGTGGACATCTTTGAAACGTTTCGATGTCCCTTCAGCTTGGGCAAATGATTCACCCAAGAGCAACAATCCAATGAACAAGAATGCGCATCCGATGATGAGTACAATATTCACACAATAACCTTTCGTTAAGTTTACTCAAAGGGTACTTTGTTGTCAGAAAAAACGCAAGAGTGCAATCAGAAATTTGTTTTTACTTCCTCTTCCTCACTTCAATACCCAACTCTTTCCATTGTTTTTCTGAAATTTCACTTGGTGCTTCCATCATGAGGTCCTTGCCTTCGCCAGTCTTGGCAAAAGCGATAACTTCACGGATAGATGACTGATTGCGCAGCAATGTGACGAGGCGATCCAGTCCCCAGGCGATACCACCATGAGGAGGTGTTCCAGATCCGAGTGCGCGGAGCATGTGGCCGAAATTGGACTCGATGGTTTCGCTCGGATACCCCATGATCTCGAAGACTCTCTTGAGAGCTTCTGGATTGTGATTGCGGATAGAGCCACCACCGATCTCAAATCCGTTCAATACTACGTCGTACTGACTGGTGAGGATGTCACCGATCTTTTCTTTGTTCATGAGCCACTCTGCGTGTTCAGGGTTAGCAGCGGAAAATGGATTGTGTGTGAAGGTCCAGCCACCTTCATCGGTCTTTTCGAAGAAGGGGAAGTCGATGACCCAGCAGAAGGCGAGCAAGTTCGGATCGGCCTTTTCTGCGTCAGTACGGATATCTGGGCGATCGTTGCCATACTTTTCCATGGCTTCTTTGTAGGAAATACGCGGGAATGGTAAAGCTTTGATCTTCTTTTCAGGAAAGATTTTGGTGACGAGCTCGATGAGTAGTTTTTCATTGAGAGCCATGACATCCTCACGTTCAACGAATGACATCTCGAGGTCCATCTGCGTGAATTCTGGCTGACGATCAGAGCGAGTATCCTCATCACGGAAACAGCGAGCGATCTGGAAGTACTTTTCGAACCCAGAAGTCATGAGAAGCTGTTTGTACTGCTGAGGTGACTGTGGAAGTGCGTAGAACATACCTTGCTCCAAGCGAGAAGGTACAACATAGTCGCGCGCACCTTCGGGAGTAGATTTTGTAAGGATTGGAGTCTCGATCTCTGCGAATCCTTGTGTATCGAGGAAATCACGGATGAATTTGATGACCTTGTGGCGTGAACGGATGTTATCCTGCATGCGTGGACGACGGAGGTCGAGGTAGCGATACTTGAGGCGAGCTTCTTCACCGATCTCACTACCATCACTTCTTACATCGATCGCAGGGGTCTCTGCTTCATTCAAGACTTCGAGTTTCTTGAGCTCAATCTCGATATCACCGTTCGGCTCTATCTCACCGGTTTCTTTATTCTTGGAAATCATCCTCTCGGGCCTCTTGTTTACGAGACCAGTCACGCGCACCACCCATTCGGGACGAACCTTGCTGGCGACTGCATGAGCTTCAGCATTGGAAGGGAGTGCGACTGACTGCACCTTGCCGGTCATGTCACGAAAGTCGATGAAAATAAGCTTGCCGTGGTCACGACGGATATCAACCCAGCCAGAAATAGAGACTTCGCTGCCGACGTGGTCCGTGAGGTCTTTGATGTATGTTCGTAGCATATCTAGTTATGTTTATCCGCTCAAATATAACACGTAAAAGTATCTTTGGCAGTAGTATTGACAAAATATAGATTTAGTGTATAAATACTAACGAACAGAACAGAACAGAAAGGTACCTATGAAAATAAAATATGTTTGTGTCAGTATTCTCCTTTGTGCACTATTACCCATTGGTGGCATATCATGTGCAGACGAAGTTCGTTTCACCAAGCCATACATTTTGGGAAAGGGAACATTGTCATTTGTTTGCACATCCGGGGATAGTCATTACGAAACCCTGATCTATGGTGACAATAGTATCGGTTCAGTATTCGCGATCGATCCTTATCAGCTGGATGGATCATTTGAATTACGCATAACGATCCCATCTTCAATGTGGTCAGGAAGCTTGATTATTCCACCGGAAGCTTATTTTGACGGCGAACTTTCAGTTGGGAAAGTAGTCCCTTCAAAGTTCTTATCGAGTAGTGTGTCACTCGGCTCCGAACGAAGCGGGAGCTTCACGATCGGAGAGCTCCACAGGAGGTCAGATGGTATCGTAGATCGCTTTGAGGGACGTTTTACCGAAACCGGCCTTCATGATGGAGTTATGATATGGCAAGAAGGGGAAATACAGTTTGAGATACCATGTGTCCCCGAACCCAGGTCGACAACCTTGATAGTTCTAGCGATACTTGCGACTATTTGGTCCAAGTACAGATAAAGTAAGATCAACACATGAAAAGTTTCAGCCCTATGGAAGAATCACTTCAGTCCACGGGGCTTTTTCATATGACATATATTGTCTAGCATGAATATGTAGCCTATGTTAGAGTTTCTAGATGAAAAAATACTTGCCAGTCATTATATTGAGTATTGTCGCTGTGGTTTCTATTATCATCAGGATTTCCAACAAGAACAACGGTTCACCAAGTACAATCTCTGATAAGAGCACTGGTGACATCCCGTTGTTATCTGATCAGCAATCAACAAATACACTTACGAAATCATCAAAGTCTAGCAATACTCCTCAGATATCAAATACCAGTAGCTTCGCTACATCGAAAGTAACATATGAGCCAGTTACATTGATTGATCAGATCAGAGTTACCTCACCTGCACCAAATTCTATCTTAGTGGCGGATGCACCAATCAAAGTTTCTGGAGAAGCAGTTGGCAATTGGTATTTTGAAGCAACTTTTCCACTCATACTCACTGATGCAAATGGCAAAAAAAT
>CAYTZE010000067.1:0-3444 GCA_964442415.1 uncultured Candidatus Saccharibacteria bacterium | reverse complement strand
CACGACTCCTGTCATTTGTCGTCGTCGGCGGAGGGGCTACTGGTGTCGAGACTGCAGCTGAGTTGGCTGATTTCGTACAGGGTATGGTCAAGCGATATTATAGCGCTACCAATGGTTGCGATCCTATGGACATGCGACATTGCCGACCAGAAGAGCCATTTGTCACCCTCATACACACTGGTCCTGAGGTTCTACAGATGTTCAAGCCATCCCTACGTACTGCAGCCGAGAAACGTTTGCGTGATAGTGGAGTTGTTCTCCAGCTGAATAGTACGGTCGGAGAGGTTACCTCTCAGGGTATAAAGTTGACTTCGGGTGTCATGATCCCAGCACATACGATCATCTGGAGCGCTGGAGTAAAGGCTATAATTCCTCATTTTGAAGGCGAACAACCAGCATTGGTTGGCGGTAGACTGATCACGGATGAGTATTTTCATGTGAATAGTGATGCGCACATCTTTGCTTTAGGTGATGTGGCTGGATATGTTGATAGAGATACTCTGGCGCAAGATCCTACCAAGACTGTTACATTACCAATGTTGGCGCAAGTGGCATCAGCACAGGCATCAGTAGTAGTCAAAAATATCATCGCTACGATTCGTGGGACGAAGCTCGTTGATTTTCATTTCCACTCCAAGGGTTCTATGGTCTCAGTAGGTCAGTGGTTTGCGCTAGGTGAAATATTCTCATTCAATATTGCCGGACGTTTGACCTGGTGGATATGGCGTACTGTCTATCTGTTCAAGTTTGCCTCAATGAAAAAGCGTCTCCGTATTGGGTTCGAGTGGACATTTCAGATGCTATATCCGCGAGATATCACAAAGTTGACCTAGGAATGTACTGTAGTTTGTTATAGTTATATTTTCTTTGTGATGATATTCACACCTGTAGCAGTGAGTGTGGTGTGTGTAGCATCAAATGTTCCTGTGACCATGACATGTTGGCCAATAGTGATATCACTAGATGAGTTGAGGACACCGTCTTTCATATATACTGTTGCATCAGAGATTTTGACATCATAGATTGCAGGTGAGCTGGATACACTAGGTCCACGGAATGTTTTTTGTAGGCTGAATCCGGTGGAGCTCACATCGACAATAGTGCCCATGAAGCGTGAGAAAAGATTGTTGAAATCTCGCTTACCACTATTGTTGGCAGATTTCTGGGTACGAAAGCGTCTTTTGTCGAACTCAGGAGTGGTAGATGATGACTCGATACCCATGCGCATGCTCCGTGAAGTGGATGCGAAGCCAGGTTCTCTGACTCTATCCCGGAAACTGATGGGCATAGTGGCACCAAAAGTGGTGCTTGAGAAAGCGAGTGAGCTTATAACGGCCAAACTAGCAACTATCCTCGTGCGTTTGTACTTTTTCATGTGAATATATGTTGAAATTAAAGGAATAAAGATCTATTCATTGCGCGGAAACTTTATAGCTGATAATTTCGACCTATGTGGTTACTATATATACGACTCATCTATTTATTTTGGTGCAAAAAATCTCCTTAGGTTAGGCTTGAAGTTGGTAGTTGTGTGATGTGCATTTTATTTCCCAACTAAGCAAAAATGTTGTAGTATAGCCACTCATGGCTAAAGGTAGCAAATCAGTAAAAACTGAATTTTCTGGTGATACCATCGTTCGTTTCGACGAGGTTTCTTTCGAGCATGGACACAACAAACCTATTCTTGATGAGGTTTCATTTACCGTGCGTCGAGGTACCAAGATCACACTCATGGGTCAGAATGGGGCTGGCAAGACAACTATCTTCGGACTGATTCTTGGGGCGTTGGGTGAACAAGACTCATCTGCTCATTCTACACACGGTAGTTTCAAACCCGAGTCTGGAGAGATATTCGTAACCAATGGAGCAACGGTGGCAACTGCGCGTCAGGTTATTCCTCGCGCGGATCTCGAGCTCACTGTCCGTGACTTCTTTGCCAAATGTTTTACTGAGAAGCAGTATGATCTTGATCCAAAGATCGACGCGATACTTGATGTAGTCAATTTGCACACTACCACTCTCGTCGATGTGAAAGACCGCCTTGTCAAAACTTTTTCTGGAGGACAGCAAGCACGATTACTCCTTGCGTCAGCTTTGATTCAAGATCCTGATATTCTGCTCCTCGATGAGCCGACAAACAATCTGGATAAGGCGGGGATCGAACACCTGACTGACTTTTTGATCAATTATAAAAAAACATGCATCGTTATTTCACACGATGCTGACTTTTTGAATGCATTTACGCATGGAGTTCTTTATCTAGACGTTTACACACGCAAAGTTGAACAGTATGTCGGTGACTACAAGGATGTGGTCGAACAGATTTCAGCCAGAATTGAGAAAGAAAACATGGCCAACGCTCGTCGTGCCAAAGAAATACAGGAGAATAAAGACCAAGCCAATGTCTTCTCACACAAGGGAGGTCAGATGCGTCTAGTGGCCAAGCGCATGCGTGAGAGAGCTGAAGAACTCGAGGAGGAGATGGTTGATGTCAGGAAAGAAGACAAAACGATCAAACAATTTAGTATTCCGGCACAGCCAGATCTGATCGGCGAGGTTATCGGTATCAATTCATATTCTATAATTAGCCCAAAGACACACAAGCCGACCACACATTCTGCCAAAATATCTCTGCGCAAGAAGACTCATCTATTGCTCTCTGGTCCAAATGGTATTGGTAAGTCTACACTTCTAGAATCTATAGCACGTCAGGCTGGCGTGATCATGGACAATCATCATTCATTGGTGAATGCCGAAGTGAAGATTGCTGACGGAGTTCGCGTTGGATACTACCGTCAGGATTTCTCGATGATGGATTTCAATGATACGGTCTATCAGTCACTCGAAAAGATCGTGCGTGCTACGCAGGGCCATCTAGTTGAGACTGAACTCCGTGCAGTTGCCGCTAGTTTCCTCATTACTGCGGATACAATACATACCAAGATTGGTAGTTTGTCAGAAGGGCAGAAGGGTTTGGTAGCTTTTGCACGTCTCGTATTACAGCGCCCAGGACTCCTCATTCTCGATGAGCCGACCAACCATATAAACTTTCGCCATCTGCCGGTGATCGCAAAAGCCCTGGATGCTTATGAAGGTGCGATGATCCTCGTGTCGCACGTACCAGAGTTCGTGAAGCAAGTGAGGATAGATGAGGTGCTGGATTTGGGGAGGTAAGGTGCGCAAATATGGGCGTATTCAATTATGCTGTATTAACGACCCCTACCAAGTAAACTCTCGTTCACCTATACTATATAGGTGATGCATATCATTCCAGAAATAAAAAACGCAGATTTCCCAAACGCCATCCTTCACGTAGACGGTGACTCCTTCTTCGTTTCTTGCGAAGTGGCGCGTCGACCTGATCTGCGAGGGCGAGCAGTCATAACTGGACATGAGCGGGGGATCGCTACTGCTATGAATCCAGCTGCCAAAAAGCTTGGTGTG
>CAYTZE010000066.1:0-3519 GCA_964442415.1 uncultured Candidatus Saccharibacteria bacterium | reverse complement strand
CGTTTCTTTTGGACTCATAATGCACTAAGTATACTCATTTGTAGTTGTTAATTCCAGATGTGGTATTTGCTATACATTCATAGAAAATATAATCGCTGATAATGAGAGGTGTAGATGCTAGGTAATTATGACATCTGAAAAATATTGCATTCTGTACACAGTTATTTTATTTCACCATCTCAAAATCTGCTCGCACGGCTAAAACCTTGCCATTTCAAGCCTTTTCTACTATAGTGTTCGCATTGTAAACGTGAGCATTATCAACAAAAAGGTGGCGCTGCTACCTTAAAAAATCACAAAAATATGAATTCGTATGTCTGGTTCGCCCTTATCAGCTCCATAGTCGCGCTCGGCTACGGCGCATTCCTGATCTCATCGATCATGAAGAAGCCCACCGGTAACGATCGCATGAAGGAGATCGCTGCTGCTATACAAGCCGGTGCAAAAGCCTATCTAAATCGCCAGTACAAGACTATCGGTATCATCGCGGCAATCCTCTTCGTTGTCCTCGGATTCTGTCTCAACTGGACCATCGCTATCGGATTCGTAGTAGGAGCCGCTCTCTCTGCTCTTGCAGGATTTATCGGCATGAATGTATCGGTACGCTCCAATATCCGCACTACAGAAGCAGCTCGTTCAGGACTAGGCACAGCACTCTCACTTGCTTTCAATGGTGGTGCAGTCACTGGACTGTTCGTGGTTGGCCTAGCTCTCCTAGGAACCACCGCTTTCTATGCTATTACTGGTGATGTTCACAGCCTCATCGGTCTAGCTTTTGGAGCATCTCTCATATCTGTATTCGCTCGTCTAGGTGGTGGTATCTTCACCAAAGCGGCCGATGTTGGTACAGATCTAGTGGGCAAAGTAGAAGCAGGTATACCAGAGGATGATCCACGCAACCCTGGAGTTATCGCAGACAATGTCGGCGACAATGTGGGAGACTGCGCAGGTATGGCAGCTGACCTCTTCGAGACATATGCTGTCACTACTATTGCAGCGATGATGTTAGGTGCCACGATATTCCCTGGCTTCGATGGAGCTCTCATGTATCCTCTAGTCTTGGGTGGTATTGCTATCATCGCTTCTATCATCGGTACCTGGTTCGTCAAGATGGGACCATCACAGAACATCATGGGTGCTATGTACAAGGGTCTGGCAGTTGCAGGTATTCTAGCTGCTGCAGCATTCTACCCTGTCACCAAATGGATAATGGGTGACAATGGAACATTCAGTACCATGGCTCTATTCGGCTGTACTATAGTAGGACTCATAGTCACAGCACTCTTGGTTGTCATCACCGAATATTATACCTCTACAAAGTACGCACCAGTCCAGTCAATTGCGAACGCTTCTATCTCTGGACATGGTACGAATATCATTCAAGGTCTTGCTATTTCTATGAAGGCTACTGCATGGCCATTATTGACTATAGTAGCTGGTATACTTGTTGCATATTACTTTGCTGGTCTATACGGTATCGCTGTCGCAGCTATGTCTATGCTATCCATGGCGGGCATCATCGTTGCTATCGATGCATATGGTCCTATCACCGACAATGCAGGTGGTATCGCAGAAATGTCTGAGTTGCCTCAATCAGTCCGTGACATCACTGATCCGTTGGATGCTGTCGGCAACACCACCAAGGCAGTCACAAAGGGTTACGCCATCGGCTCAGCAGGTCTCGCTGCACTTGTTCTATTTGCAGAATACATCCAAGCAACTGGTGGTCTAACATTCAGTCTTGGTGATCCTATGGTCATCGTCGGTCTATTTGTCGGAGGATTGCTCCCCTACTACTTTGCAGCTCTCTCTATGGAAGCTGTCGGCAAGGCTGCTGGCAAGGTCGTCGACGAGGTTCGTCGCCAATTCCGTGAGATCAAGGGTATCATGGACGGTTCAGGCAAGCCCGACTATGCACGTTGTGTCGATATCGTCACATCAGCCGCTATCAAGGAGATGATAATTCCTGCACTTATACCTGTTCTAGCTCCTATACTAGTAGGTTTCATCCTTGGTCCAGTAGCACTCGGTGGTCTCCTTGTAGGTTCGATCGTTACCGGTCTATTCGTGGCTATCTCTATGACTTCTGGCGGAGGTGCCTGGGACAATGCAAAGAAGCATATCGAGCAAGGCAACCATGGTGGCAAAGGATCTGACGCTCACAAAGCTGCAGTTACTGGTGACACTGTTGGTGATCCATACAAGGACACTGCAGGTCCGGCTATCAATCCGATGATCAAGATATTGAATATCGTGGCCCTACTTATCGTAGCATTCTTGATCTAGTGCTTGAGCTACAACTCTAAAGAATTTCTATTGAACAAACTGCTGATATATCAGCAGTTTTTCGTTTTCTGTGAGGATAGGATTGGGTATGTGCGGAATGTCTCCATTTCAAAAACTTAATCTGCTTAATAAAGTGAGGAATACAAACTTCTGGCTACAAAAGTACAATCATTGACAAATATCATAAAAATATGTAATATATTTTCGGAGTTCAAATAAACAATCAACCACTAAGGAAAAATGAACAAGGAACTAGGTATTCTGGGACTAGCGATTATGCTTGCCCTGTCTGTCAATTTGGTCATTGGCAAATCAAATAGCACCGAAAATATTGCAGTAAAGTCACATTTCAAAGTAACAATACAATCTGGATTTAGTCTGGAAATGCGACGAGCAATACTGCAAGCAGCGAGTGATTGGAACGATAGGTATCACTGCAACCGTGAGATCACAGTAATCCCCTATTTTAGCCCAGGCACTGACAAGGGTAACGGCATCGTCGAAACTATTCTCGATGATTCCTCACCTGGGCTGATAATATTGAATACAAATCAGATCATTTCAGAGATGCGCAATACAGTGTTGCATGCCATGACTCATGCAAACGTCAAAGATTCACACACTATTTTGGGTGAGCGATTCTCAACCCAACCTGGAGTCGATGCCTATGGTTATCAAGGTGCAGCTATACTCGTACTACTGAGTAATGGAGAGAAGAGTGCATTTCGGAAAATTGAAGAGGCTATATGCGAAAGAAATGCATCGTATTTCCCAGGATACACTATCGGTATATCCCAGTACGCCAAAATCACCAAACTAGCCAAGGAACACTTCACCAATGACTCGATCATAGGGTGGGTGGAAAATAACGATGTTCCTTCTATTGTTGGATCGATTGTTGGTAGACCACCCAATGAGGTTACACCTGAAGACATCAAGAAAGTCATGACAATGTACATGAATGCTTGGAATTCGCAGTAGTAATCAGTATTTTTCATTCAGCCACCAGAAAATTCCTGGTGGTTTTCATTTTATTACACCACAAAGAGAAGATTTACTATGTGAATTACATGTTATAATACAAAAACCATATTCGTGGTAATTATTCGTAAATAATATATATGAAAAAAACTTATTATCTTATTAGTTTTGTATTTTTGGCCTTAATTGCGATAATCCCTATCGTAAGTGCGGAGACAAATTCTTCCTCAACACCTACCGGTCGTCCTGGCT
>CAYTZE010000065.1:0-3525 GCA_964442415.1 uncultured Candidatus Saccharibacteria bacterium | reverse complement strand
CAAAGTTCGTTTTTAATGTATGTTTTTTTTTTTTTCTTTAATGTTTCTGGCATCGTTGTTGTTTCGTATAATCGTTTTGTCATTCACAGGCATGATCTCGACGGTATTTCCGATAGCACGGAATTGTCCAGAAGTAATATCTGCAGTTGTGCGTTCAAAATGAATATCGATCAGCTTGCGGATGAGTTCAGCACGCGAAAGTTCGATGCCAACCTTGAGTTTCAGATTGACCTTTTCGTACTCTTCAGGACTTCCCAAACCATAGATACACGAGACAGATGCCACGATGATCACGTCTTTCCTAGTGAGGAGTGCCTGTGTAGAAGCATGACGAAGTCTCTCGATCTCTTCATTGATCATCGCCTCCTTCTCGATATAGGTATCACTCGAAGGAATGTATGCCTCTGGCTGATAGTAGTCGTAGTACGAGACGAAATAGTGCACGGCATTGTTGGGAAAAAACTCACGATACTCCTGCGCCAACTGTGCTGCCAATGTCTTGTTGTGAGCAATAACTAGAGTAGGTTTGCCAAAGTTGGCAATAACATTTGCCGCTGTGAATGTCTTGCCCGAGCCAGTAACTCCGAGCAAGGTCTGACGATCAAAACCTTTTTTTAGACCATCTGTAAGGCCCTGAATGGCCTTGGGTTGGTCACCTGCAGGAGCGTATGGGGTAGCGATCTTGAAGGAATTACTCATCAGGATACTATACGACAAAAGTGTGGTTTTGACTACGATTTGGTACACGTTGACATTGGAGCTCATAGCAGTAGTATGTGAGCAGAAAGAAAGGCACTATATGAGCGAAAAGATTATTGACATGAAACACTGGTTTGACCAGCAAAAAATACACCAGCAAAAATTTGTTGCTGCTGAAGCGGATTTGGCAAAAAAACACAAAGACCTTGTTGACCTAGAAAGATTGGTAATTGCGAATGTAGTAGTACCATTACAAAATGGTGCTACTACCGGAAATTTGCTACATGATGAAATCATTAAAGCCTTTGGCCCAAATGAAGAATTTGTCAGGAAAATATCTGCACTCAACCAATGTATGATCGATTCGCAAGGCCAAGAATTATTACTGGTCTGTGATCATAAACTTGATAGTTTACCAAGTGGAGGCTGGGAGAAGGGTTATATTTTCGGAATACTTTCCGGGAACAGACTTTCCTTCCAGTATGGGTCTGGGATGAGTAATTTAGTACTTCATCTTCCTCTGCGTATATCTATAGTGAGTGGATTCAATCACCACTACTTCAATAACATGCTCAAACAGCAACCTCTCAAGGGAATATGCATTACTGACGATCCCATGTCCTCTCCAAATGTAAAAGTTTTGGTACGAGCACTCGTCGGAAAACCGGATACTAATTTTACAAGCTCATTCATATGGAGATTCTCTATTCACATTGGCGAGAATGAGATACGTGAATATCTTTCAAAATCATATTGCCTCATATCGCCAGAGGAGATCGATAGTTGTCGTCGCAGGCTCAGAGCTGACTAACAACCACTTCCAGCGACTCAGATAGTCACTGGGATTTTTTATACAAAAATCGAGCGCTAAATCTTCCTCAACAAAACCCTCTGCACTGCAGCAACAATATCCTTATCCCCCATACCATAGTGTTCTATGAGTTCCTCAGGCTTCCCTGATTGACCAAACTGATCTTTCACGCCGACAAACTCCATCGGCACAGGGAAATGTCCCGCGAGACATTCTGCCACTGCCCCACCGAGTCCGCCGGCGACTTGATGCTCCTCGACAGTCACGATAGCACCCATCTCATGAGCGAGTTTGATGACTGCCGCCTCATCGAGTGGCTTTATAGTATGAATATTGAGCACTGTTACATTCTTGCCACTGTGCTCCAATGTAGTAGCAGCTCTGATTGCCTTGTGGAGCAATGCGCCAGTAGCAATAATTCCCACACTATTTTTTCCTTCCTTTCCCCCTTTTGACTCATATACCACCTGCCCCTTCCCAATCTCAAAAGGTGTATCCTCAGTTGTGATAATAGGCGTCTTCTCACGTGCCAGACGTATATATGTCGGGTCCTTTGTTTTTGCCGCGGCTACCGTAGCTTTTTTGGCTTGAATAGCGTCGCATGGTGAGATAATAACCATACGCGGAATTACTCTCATTATTGCAATATCCTCTATGGCTTGGTGCGTGCCGCCATCTGGACCCACCGAGACTCCAGCATGTGAACCAGCGATCTTCACTGGTCGGTCATTATAAGCAATAGTTGTTCTGATCTGTTCCCAATTCCTGCCAGGACTGAACATGGCATATGACGTGATGAATGGGATCTTGCCCATAGCGGCCATGCCAGATGCGACTGTTGCCAGATTCTGCTCTGCCACACCCATCTCGATGAATCTATCAGGGAATTTCTCCTTGAACTTCTGCATGTGAGTCGACTCTGTAAGGTCAGCGCAGAGACCGACAACCCTCTTGTCTATCTCAGCCGCCTGCAACAAGCCCTCGCCAAAACCTTTGCGGATAGGGACTTGCTCGACGTCTTTGTCGAGAAGTTTCGGGTTGAGTTTGAGTGAGGGGTTCAGCATGTGGAAGAACTAATTATCAGAATGAAATGGGCGCATATTAGATACAGTTAAGCAGAAGGATTCCAGCAAACGCAAAAATAACTAACAACAATCCCTCGATCCTCCTCATGGCGAAAATGCGGTTGTGATACTTGTACTTCTTGGGATAGGTGTAGCTCGGGTGTTTCTTGTTCACGATAAGTACGATACCGAGACCGAAACACACAGCCAAGAAACACCAGAGTCCGAGATTGTCGACATTACTCGTTACTATGAGAGCAAAAGCTAGAATGATAAATGATACTTTAAGAACTATTTCGAGTGCTTTCATGGTTGTTGTTATTTATTAATTACTTGTCACTAATATTACTAAATTATTGAAATGCTCTCCTCGCTATCTCGATCTCCAAGGCGCTGGTAGGCGGTTTACCATGCCATTCGAACTGACGTTCGAACTCGGGGACACCCTTGGAGGCGATAGTATTGGCAATGATGACTGACGGCTTGTCGAAAACTGCATTTGCCTCGCCTACCGCACGATCGATATCGCGCATATTGTGACCATCAATCTCGACTACATGCCAATTGAAGGCACGCCATTTGTCGGCCAATGGGTTCAGAGGCATGATATCTTCGGTGAATCCGTCTATTTGAATGTTGTTTCTATCTACTATGACTGTAATGTTGTGAAGTTTCTCCTTGCCAGCGAGCATAATCCCCTCCCAATTGTTGCCCTCATCGAGTTCACCATCGCCAGTCAGACAGTAGAAACGCTTCCCCAAGGTGCGACCTCCATCTATCCTATCCGCGAGTGCCATACCAACAGTTTGTGATATTCCCAAACCCAGTGGGCCAGAAGATGTCTCGAGCATCGGCAGGAAATCTCGATGCGGATGCCCTTGGAGTCGTGAGCCGAACTTACGGAGTGTCTGCAATTCGGCCACGGGAAAATATCCTGCGTGCGCCATAGTG
>CAYTZE010000064.1:0-3716 GCA_964442415.1 uncultured Candidatus Saccharibacteria bacterium | reverse complement strand
GGTCTCTGGATCAACAGGTACTTTGAAATATGCCAAAGGATCATTGAGATCAGTCAGAGTCTCAGGAAGCTTTTGTTTGGTTTGATAATAGTATATGACCTGTGATTGGATGGAGCTCAAATCATTAGTACGCTGTTGGTCAAAACGTAGTCCACGCTGTTTGGTTGGTGAACCGACTGCTATAAAACCTATCACGATAGCAGCCAAGACCATGATGAGCCCGAACCATGGATGGACACGGCTAGAAAGTTTGGACCATTTGAAACCATCGTACAGATTGAAGAAGTAATACTTACCAATAGTGCTTGCGACTAGAAGTACTACGATTATTTTGTAAATAAAGCGTGAAGTTATCTCGCCATTCAAATAGGTATTGATGAGTGCGATCAAATCTCCACCAATGAGTACAACAGCAGAAAAGAGTACGAGGTATACACGCCAGGTGCGGATGGTCAGAGTCTTCTTTTCTGGCATCTTGATCATGTCACGATTGATCAACCATTCAAGCACATAGAGGATGGGGACCAAGACTACCAACATTGATATCGGCCAAGCAACTGCATTGCCGTAGAAATACCCTGCCAAAGCATCAGGGAAATAATAGTTGATGACTGTAAATGATAAATTGATCAGTGCTGTAGCTACTGAATAGAGAGCTATAGTGGCTCCAAGGTACAGAAAGAAGTCCTTGGCGGTTGTTCTAGTGTTCATATAGTTATAGACGTATGAATTGGCTGATAATTACGAGATCGTCACACTATTATACACCTATAGACTATCGATGCACTTTCTTCTTGCAACCATATACGAAGGCTGGTGGAAGATTGCGGTACTCATACGACAGAACCTTGGTATCGAACATACTACGAATATGCTTCAAACTAGCTAGAAAATACTGAAACTGGATATATAATCCCCTATCACTCAATGATTCATGTATCGCTACCAAGATGGATTCTCGCAATGCATGTGAGAAATTCCCCAAAGGCAGTCCGGAAATAATATAATCAGGTTTTTCTAGACCATTTTGTGCCAAATGAAAAGACAGGTCAGTAGCATTTCCTTCTATGATGATGACACGACTATCTGTGATACGCTCTCTCAGATGCTTTGCCATAGCCGGATTGATCTCGAGCACCACCAATCGTGACCTTTCTGGCAATCGCGATATGATCATCTCTGTAAACGCACCAGTACCTGCACCAAGCTCTACAATACATACCCCATCACTCATAGTCACGTGTTGGAGCATCCTTTTGCCTAGATATTTCGAACTTGGGAACAATGACCCATGCGTCTTCAACTTCTTCAAACCTTCTTTGAGAAAAAGACCTCGAGCGTGAGTTTTGTGGTTGTGTAAAGTAATCACAATTACATTATATACTATATGCTTTCCTTCCTACGTAAAAGTATTTGCGGAGAAGTAATATCTTTGGTGCGCGCACTAGGATTCGAACCTAGGACCTTTCGAGTATCAGTCGAATGCTCTACCAACTGAGCTATGCGCGCGTATGGCAAAATCTACCAGAAAAATCAAGAAATTGCTAGTCTACTGGGAGTGTGGTGCAAACAGATGATATACTTATTTGGATAGACAAACTTGAGTCGATATCACTCTCATGAGACCTATAATAAACCTAATAACAATATCGATAGTTTTTCTATCTATATACTTTATATTCACTCCAGACACCGTACATTCACCAGAAAAAAGTGACTTTGTATCATATTATACGAGAGGAGTGAAGCCGGTGATATTCCTCAAAGCATTCCCCTCGCATGTAGTACTTGGTCAAAAGAGCCAAGTCAATTGGGAGGTTAAAGACGCAACTTCATGCATATCTGGTAGCAACAACATCGTACCAGCAACGTGGGTTAGTCCTGGGTTCAAGGGCTCTATGTCTATCATTCCAAAAGGCAACACTACACTGACATACATATGTACAGGACCTGGCGGAATAGATATCAAGAAAGTAGATATTATCATTGGGAATGAATCAGTAGCCACATCCCCTCGCCCAGTTACCATGTTCTATACCGTAGCAGATGCAAAGCCATTCATCGATACCAATATCATCCCTGCACAGCAACCATTGGTGCAATATGTTCCTCCAGCAAATGACCTGACAATTCCTCCAGTTGTACCTCCGGCTATACAACCGAACATTCCGACTCCGCCGACCATTAGTGACACGAGAAATGAACCTACAAACAATCAACCACCTCAAATAAGGAGAACTCTGAGTCAAATACCTTGGAAAAATAGTTCATTTGATTATTCTAGTTCACAAAGTATATCCTATTCTCCCCATAATTCTTGGATGATATTCCCGAGATCACAACCACCAAAGATCACCACTAGTGACGGCTCCCAAATAACTATATATGACATTTATGGCAATATTTCATACCAAGGATCTGGGCAAAATATATCATTACCTTCTGGACATTATTTTGTCGAGAGTGCCAATGACAGATCTCAATTCTTCATCATGCCGGATGACTATGTGTCGACGTCTTTTCTCGGAGCTGGTATTCCTCCTAGAGGGGGTAACACCGGATTCACTATGCCGAACCAAAGTTTCCATGCAGCTAGATTCTCTTTGGGTCGCAGTAGTCCGGGCGGATGGGAGCAAATTCAACCTGGAGTAGATACTTGGGATTGGTCTGAGGCAGATATACGTATGGAAGCAGCGAGTGACATTAACCAGGTTATATCCATCGATTCATTCACGCCACCATCATGGGCAACTGATGATGTAATCTTAGATCGCTTCACAGATTTTGCTGTAGCAGTGACAACACGTTATGTATCTCGATATCCAGGAAGGATAAAATACGTCGAAATACTAAATGAACCGTGGTGTTGTGGAAGTATCAACAATAGTTTCTTTGATTACTTGCCTTACAGCGAAGTACCTGCCGCCTACACCGAGCTCATAAAAAAGGTATCAACTGCAATACATGCTATAGATCCTTCTTTGATAGTCGTAGGACCATCTATGCAATGGGCATCTTTGAGTGATCTACAGAACCTTGCCAATGCTGGTATCAACCAATACATTGACGCTATATCATGGCATGAATATCGTCTCGGAATGTATTGGCCAGATGAGATAGACTCCAATTCTACACGTGTTGATACGCAACTAGATACCATCAAGTCACTCTTTCCTGGAAAGAAACTGGTCATAGATGAGATTGGATTTACTGGTTTGAGTGCTCTCGGAGTACAATACAACCCTTCTATTTCTGGTTGTGGTGAGTACGGCCTGAGCTATGGCAACTGGCGAAAGGATCCTTGGTATGTTGGCATGAATAAGATCACCAAACTGATCATCATGTTGCGTGGTGGTGGAGTCGATCAGATCATTTCCCATGTATTCAATCTCTACAACCCTGACTGTGTCTGGGCTGGATGGGAAAATAGTAGTCCAGACCCACGTGGCATCAAACCACAATCTTCTGCCTATCTCATGGACGGCTACTGGCTCGGAAATACAACCTCGTTCGAAAGAAGGGTTCTAAAGGGTGACAGTGTATTCCTATATGCATGGCAACGTAGTAATGGTGAATCAATTGTAGCTGCATGGACAATAAAAAATACAACCGCCACATTACAGCAAGAAATACCCAATGCTACTTTCGTAGATATATTCGGAAATGCCGTATCGAAAACACTTTTAACAGAACAACCAACTATTATTCGATCCTCA
>CAYTZE010000063.1:0-3739 GCA_964442415.1 uncultured Candidatus Saccharibacteria bacterium | reverse complement strand
AATTCTTCATAACTTTCTCCAGGAGGTTTGCCGTTTGACTTGTTGCTTTTGACAAGTTTATTTTTTGTGGATTACTAGCCTGCATATAAGTTGAGGCAAAATTCTCTATGTTAAACCCTTCTTCGACTCCCACCTGCCGTAGCACTGTCAGTCTGATAGGTGTATTTTTTAGCATTTCGTCAAATGGTATATCCAGGGCAAGTTGAACTGCGTTTGTTTTGCCAGCCAACTCTTTACCACCAGAGAACTTAGTTGCGTATGTGAGACCGCTCGGGTTACCCATTGGCTTGTATACATGATATCCCACGCTTTTTGAAACATTGATGAACCCATAATCAGTGTCTTGGGCCTTTAGATAATCGTACGATACTGTTATTACAACTGGTAGAACAAAGAGTGTGAATATGAGTGACAAGAAGACTTTGGATTTCTTTGACAGAGGTTCGCTTCGAAAGCGATATTCCTTGTAAGAGAATAGTATTAAGGCTATGCCCACAAATGCCAAGATAATGATGGGGTCGTCAAATCGTAAGCGCACAGGACCCGACGCAATGGAGGCGTATTTTTCACCCAACTGACCAAAGTCTTTGATTTGATTGATAAATGACGACATAGCCCACTGGCCTACGCTGCCAACTGTGATGGGTATGCCTATCAGGCTCACAATACTGAGCCAGAGGCTTGATTTCGAACCGGATCGAACCTTGATTGCACCGTAGAAAAATATCCATGCAGCGAGAGATAATAGTATGGGCACTATGCCAAACAGCGGAAAATACTTCATGAATGAGAACACAGTCGTAGAACCAAGCGCTTTCCCAATAATGACAACGAGTGCCAAGATGCTCACTGCACTAAAAACATATATACCTGCCATGATAAAGAGAACGCTTGAGAGCATGTATATTAATCTGGGTTTCCGTTCCGAGGTTTCATGGGTGTGTGTGGAAATGGGACTAATAGCTGGGACTGGTTGTTGTGGCGACTCAGCCACTCTTTGACCCATATTCGCAACCGCTAAGTTTATAAAGGCATTGTCTATTACGTCAGGCGGGACTTGCTTGGCGAGTAAGTGATTTCTTATAGAATCATCCGTCACGTTTTGTTGTTGTTGTGTTTTGATCAGGGTTATTACACTGGGCAGATCCATTTAATTACTATACTACGTTTACACGAAAGAATACAAGCTACCAGATAGTATGGGGTGCTCATACTTCAGAAGAAGGTTCTGATAGAATGAATGAATGGATCCGCAACTTCTTGAGTTTATCCGAAAAGCGAAGGCTGCTTCTGAAACCGACGAAGAAATCAGAAGTTCTCTTGTATCAGCCGGATGGGAAACACAAGATATTGAACAAGCTTTCACGTCGTTTCAGACAAGCGTATCCAATCTGCCTACTTCAGCACCTGCTTTGTCACAGATTAACATTATGAAGCCAAGTTTCGGTAAACTCATCGTGCCACTTGTTGTGGTGGTCGCTTTACTCCTAGTTGGTATTACCGCGGGATATGTCATGCTTAAATCGCCCATCAAGACGCCATCGAGTGTCACGAATACTCCTAAGGAAATACCAAGCGTAAGCCTTAAAGATAAACCTTCTGTCGTTTCGATTTCTCCACAAAATATTTCTCCCACAACCATTCAGGGTCAACCGATTGTGGTAAACAACATGAGAAACATCCTTGCTTACACGGAAGCACCTCAGAGCGAAAAGCCTCCTGTTCTTGTCTTCTATGACATTGCGAAGAGGCAGAAGCTCCCTCCTGACCCTGTTGTCGAGGCGGACAACAACTATATGATAATGCTTGGCCCCTGGTCTCCAAACGGGCAATATCTGCCTATATTAGCATATACGGGCCCTGCATCTACGGACTATGTTATAAACCTTTATTTCTTCGACGCTAGAACATTACGAGCCACAAAAATATATAGCTCGCCTAGTAGTGAGGAGAATCGTGCGTGGGCAGGCACATCCTTCAGCTTCACCTCTGCATGGCTAAATGATACAAAACTTGTAGTCAAAGATGACAGGAATTCACAGGGTGTTGTAACGGGGATCACATATATTACCACCAGCGGAGAGATAGCTTCATCGTCACACTCAACTGGATTTCGAAAAGTCAGCAAGCAACTCGAATATTCGCTCGACATGGGAGCGCTTGGAAGTGCGGTGAGGTCAGTAAAGGTAGGCGCAACCGAACTCGGGTTTGTGCCTGAAGGAGATATCGTCGGTGTGACCGATGGGATGCTTGCAGTGCTAGTAAAACCCAAGTCTATGTATTTTGATGGTATGGCCGACCAGAGTGTTAACACGGAGCTTCAAAGACAAATAGAGGAGTTGCAAAAACTAGAGCTATCAGAAGAGGAAATTAGTCGGAAAGCACTCGAACTTATCCAACCAAAAGGAGAGACAAAGCTTAACTTTTACAATCTTGAGGACGGAAAAATCGCACAGAGTGTTTCTCTCACCGAGGGTACTTGGCAGGTACAAAGTGTCCTCGTTCATCCTTCAGGAAATACACTTATCACTCATCAAACAAACAATGCAATGCGGGTCTCGAAACATCGCTTTGTCTTGATATCACCTGCAGGCGAGCCAAGTACCCGCGTATTGTTTGAAGAGGACCTCCAGGGGGTTGGATATCAGCCATATTTATCACTTCTTGCGTTTCAAGGGACAAGTTTTTTGCTAAACATAGATGGAACTTCGGTTATTGGAATACGCAACGGACTGCAGGACACCCCTGAAAACGGCGCTGTCGGTATAGACCATGGAATAATCTTTATGAAGAATATAAATTCTGGCGAAGAGACCCTTGTGTGTGCATCTAATTGTTTTGATATGAGAATATACTATCCTTATCACCTGGTGACGAGGTATTAAATTCATAAATATACTCTTTACATGCAGTATCATCCCATCACCCAACGAATCATTGGGCTTCTGAAGCAAAATGATGTATGGCACGAAACATTCCAACACGAGGCGGTAACTACAAGTGAAGAAGCAGCCAAAGTTCGACCTGAATACACCTTAAACCAAGGTGCTAAGGCTATGGTGGTAAAGGCCGAGAAGAAGAATAGGGTGGTCGCCTTTATGATGCTCGTTATGCCTGCAAACCTCAAGCTAGATTCTAAGAAAGTAAAAACCAATCTTAATCTTCGTAACTTCCGGTTTGCGACTGAAGGGGAAATCTCGGAGATCACCAAAGGTATACAACGAGGGGGCGTCCCTCCTTTTGGGAATATGTTTGCAAAACCAATTGAGGTTTATGTGGACCCGAAAATGTTTGAACAAAATATAATCATATTTAACGCCGGCGATCGTAGATTCTCTGTCGCAATGCATTCAAAAGATTACAAAAGGCTTGTTTGTCCTGTTTTCGCAGATATTGTCGCACTGTAGCCTTTATCTTCTGTCCAAGGACCATGCAAATATGCGTTTACCGCAAGATCATCGCATCGTTCATTCTCCGGATGACCCTCATGTCCCTTCACCCATTCTAACTGAACACTATGCTTGCTAAGAAGAGTCAGGAGCGCTTCCCACAGATCCCTATTAGCGACGGGTTTCTTTTGTGCTGTGTGCCAATTTTTCTGTACCCAGGATGTTAACCAGCCTTTATTTATTGCATTTGCGACGTACTGCGAGTCTGTAACAATGACAACTTGTGAGCCCTCGGGGATTGTTTGGAGCGATTTAATAACAGCACACAGCTCCATTCTATTATTTGTCGT
>CAYTZE010000062.1:0-3743 GCA_964442415.1 uncultured Candidatus Saccharibacteria bacterium | reverse complement strand
CTTTACCGCTCAATCCTCCAAGCGCAGGTATATTTGAGTCAACAATCTTTTGACTATCTTTTTTCTTTGTTAAGTTTGTGCAGATAATACCGTGGATTCTGTGCTCGCCACAAACATCGAGGATAGTATCGAGTACACCATTTTCAAGATCAGGTGAAAGCTTTATGAAAACCGGTTTATCAGTTGGGATCAAATCTAGTGTACTGAATAATCGATCGAGTCTTTCGGGTGATGTGAAGGGTTGACCGCCATGAGTATTTGGGCAACTAATATTCACTGTAATGTAACTAGCCACTGGTTCCACAGTGCGAAATGCTTTGGCAAAGTCTTTTATTCCATTTTCGATATCAATATTGTCTTCACAATTGGTCATAGCCACACTTATGCCTATCGGAATATCGAACTTTTTGTCTCGAAGTCGTCCAGCTATAACTTCACAGCCATCATTCTTGAGACCATAATACACATTGAGACTTCGAGACTTTGGTAACCTCCATAGACGTGGCTTGGCATTGCCATGACAAACTTCACCAGTGATAGATCCGACCTCTGAAAAGCCGAAACCTACTTGGGAAACGATATCTGTCAGCTCAGCATTCTTGTCGAAGCCAGCCGAAAGACCTATAGGATTACCGAAGTGTATACCTAGAATATCTTGATTGAGTCGCGTATCTTCATAGCCAAAAAATACACTTGTTACACTCCTACCGACACGATGACTTCCCAGCATCTTCCCCACTCCCACCATACGATCATGTACAGCTTCAGGATCCTGCAGGAATAGTATTGGTTTCAGAGCATATTTATAAGCAGTATGTATGAGTGCATTTCGATAGTGAGTGGCTGTAATATTCATGAGTAATTGCAGAGTTACTGAACTACTTAATTATACTCTATAGGTGCACAAAAAACACCAGCATACTGGTGTTTTTTGGCTTGTGCTCTCGCGTGGAATCGAACCACGATTACAAGCTCCGCAAGCTTGAGTCCTATCCGTTGAACGACGAGAGCGGTATGTGAATACTAAGCAATCCTCTTGATTGCAGCCATAACACGAGACTTGGTACGACTCGATGTGTTGGCTTTGATGTAGCCTGTCTTCACTGCCTTATCGAGGGCCTGATAGATAGTCGGGACGAGCTTCTCTGCTCCAGACTTGTTCTTTGCAGTCACGAGTTTACGGAACTCCTTGATCTGCTTCTCGATAGCGGCCTTGCGACGGATATTGAAGACACGCTTCTTGTTAGAGGCGCGGAGTGCTTTGTGTGCTGAAGAGGTAATTGGCATAGATTTGTTTGTTCCGATAAGTTATCACGGATATAGAGAAAAGTAAAGAAGGAAGAGAGCGGAGACTAGAGATTAGAGACTAAATACTAGTAGCTAGCTTCCAATCTCCAGTCTCTGGTCTCTGACTTCCACATTAGTATTTAGATGCATTCCAACCTATAATATCCTCATGATTTCCTTCATCCACGGCACTATCGTCGAAACAGGTACTCGCCAGGCCGTAGTCGACGTGCAAGGTATCGGCTACAAGGTCTACATGACTGATGACTCCATACATTCTTTGGGAATTAACCAGGAGATAACCATCTGGACTCATCAAATAGTGCGTGAAGACGCACTCGATCTATATGGTTTCATTTCACAAAAGGAGCGTTCGTTCTTCGAATTACTCATCAGTATTTCTGGCATAGGCCCAAAAAGTGCACTCAATATCCTCTCACTTGTTTCATCGGATACATTGGCAAGTTCCATACGTAGTGGCTCAGTTGCACACTTGGTCAAGGTTTCTGGCATCGGTAGGAAGACAGCAGAAAAGATCGTGCTCGAGTTAAAGGATAAGATGGGTGGTATTTCTAGCGATGATGCGACTCTATCTGCCGGTATGTCGAGCGATATGGATGCAATAGAAGCTTTGAAAGCACTCGGGTATGATGCCGAGGAGTCTCGTGAAGCACTCAAGAATATTCCAACCGATATAACGGATACTGGCAAGAAGGTAAAGGCTGCCTTGAAGGAGTTGGGTAGATAGTTGCAGAATAAGGGTTTAGTGCATACAATAAATCTATGCTCGATACCGTACTAGCAAAAGTCCGCCGACACATTCCTGCACGTATATTCGCCTTCTTCAATCCGGCTTATCACAGAACACTAGCTCTACTTGCGGCAATAATCTACCGCTTTCCTTCTCGTCAGATCAAAGTCATAGCCGTGACCGGCACCAAAGGCAAAAGTTCTACAGTCGAGATATTGAATGCCATGCTCGAACAAGCTGGATACAAGACTGCCCTATCGAATACCATACGATTCAAAGTTGGTGACATATCATCAGACAATCTGTTCAAGATGAGCATGCCTGGTAGATTCTTCTTGCAGAGATTACTCCGCAAAGCGGTCAATCAAGAGTGTCAATATATGATCATGGAGATGACATCTCAAGGTGCACTCGCCTTCCGCCATCACTGGATAGACCTCGATGTTCTCGTCTTTACAAATCTGTCACCTGAACACATAGAGGCACATGGATCATATGAGAACTACATAGATTCGAAAGTATCTATCGCTCGATACATGGAGAGATCACACAAGAGTGATCGTACCTTGATCGTGAACACTGATGATGCAGAATCTGATCGTTTCATGGCCTGCCAAGCTGACCGCAAAATAACCTATAGCATCCACGATGTCGAACCGTATGAGATCAAGTCGTCAGGAATAACATTCACATTAGACGGAAAGCGTGTCACTTCTCCTTTGTCTGGACTCTTCAACCTCTACAATCTAACAGCGGCTATGAACGCAGCACGTAGCCAAAATGTATCTAGTGACGAAATCATAAGAGCAGTAGAGAATTTCGACGGCATACCTGGACGTGTACAAAAGATCGTAGTTGATCCAACTTTCATTGATGGTGCATTGACCACCAAACAAGACTTCACTGTTGTTGTCGATTATGCGCATACTGCTGACTCACTCGAGAAGCTTTACCAAGTATTCCAGTCGTCACGCAAAATATGTGTACTCGGTGGTACAGGTGGTGGACGTGATACATCCAAGAGATCCATAATGGGCAAGATCGCAGACACATATTGTGATGAGATCATACTTACTGATGAGGACCCATACGATGAAGATCCTCACAAGATAGTCACTGATGTGGCTCTAGGTATAACCTCACAGACACCTACCATCATCATGGATCGACGTGAGGCTATAGCTGAGGCACTAAAACGCGCCAAGACTGGTGATACAGTACTCATCACAGGCAAAGGCACAGATCCATATATCATGGGTCCAAATAGTACGAAGAAACTATGGAGTGATGCTAGAGTTGCGAGAGAGGAGATAGAGAAGAAGTTAAATAAGCAATAATCTAGTTTATCTTGATTGAATAGAGTCCATTGAGCTTATCTACAGTCTTCGGTCCTACTGTTCCTGTCGCTCCGAGACCATACTTATTTTGAAATTGTTCTATCGAGGCTTTGGTGCACGGGCCTATCCTACCAGTCCGAGGACAATCATTCTTGCTCTTCGCACCAGGAGGATAAACACCATCCACTACCAGTGCAGTCTGCAGAGCGAAAACATCAGTAACTTTTGCGTTATTGTCTGATAATGTATCTGTACTCCAGGTATGTGGCAATATCAGGGTATCATATGAGTTTGTAGAGATCATAGATTGTCCAGGATGGAAAAAGTCTTCCAAACCGAGATAAGTCTGATAGGCCAGGTCCTTGATA
>CAYTZE010000061.1:0-3908 GCA_964442415.1 uncultured Candidatus Saccharibacteria bacterium | reverse complement strand
GTATTTTTCTGGATATCCGAGTACTGTCCTTATCTCGATGAAATCATATTCCCGCGGATCCCTTCCTTCATGGCGGGAGATCTGCTGCAGTACTTCGGCCTCCAGGCCACATAATTCCATAGGCTCAGCGCATGGTCTGGGTGGTATGCTAGTGCATACCAGTGAAGACATTCTGCCTACTTGGTCTATGAACAGGTAATGAAACCTGCCCACCTGTAATCCGGTATTGTACAAGAACTCATGTAGTTTGTTCATAAGGCTATCTCCATATTGTTTTGTGATTTTGCTATTCAAATACACTATAATACATTAATTATGTATTTGTCAATACTACGGTTTTATTGATCGTAGTTATCCACAGGTTTGACTTGCAGGTGAACGATAGTTCACCTATACTGATGGGGTCACAGAAGCCTTATCAATAAGTCACCAAATCCATGAGCAAATATCAAACTATCAGAACCATTCGCGCCGAGATCGACAAGATCAACCAAGAGATCGATCTACGCATTATAAAGGGAGTTTCGTATCGCAAGGAGGCACTTCGCCACAAGTTCTTGATGAGGCAGCTCGGACGTCTGTCACCGAGTGGTTTCAAGTGGTTCTCGAGATCTATGGGGTACGCGTCAGCATTCATGTTCTAGTCCGCGAGATCGCTCTAGATTCCTGATCGCGGACAAATCCTACATGCAGGCCTATACCCGAAACTTTTGCAACTTTTTTACTTTTTCATTTCAGGTATAGTATGTGGGGTTTGTCTGGGGTCTAGAATCCGTAAACGGGAATTTCTCAAAATATGTCTACAGAATACAAAAACAAAATTCTTTCTTTCTACAAGCGTACCAAGCGTATGCCGAGCTATACCGAGATCATGACCTTGGTGGGCTTCAAGTCCAAGAACGCTGTTTTCAAGCTCATCAACAAGCTCATCGACGAAGGGGTATTGGATAAAGATTCTAGCGGGAGACTCATTCCCAACAGACTAGTCGGTGAACTTCCTCTACTTGGACTAGTAGAAGCAGGATTTCCGACAGTGGCAGAAGAAACTCCGCTAGATACTATGAGTATCGATGAGTATCTGATCAACGACAAGGACAAGACTTATTTGCTAGAAGTAAAAGGTGACTCCATGATCGATGCTGGCATCCACGAGGGCGATCTTGTCATTGCAGAGCGCAAGTCTGACCCCAAGGTAGGAGATATCGTCATCGCCGAGGTAGATGGTGGCTGGACCATGAAGTATTTCCGCAAGAAGGGGACTCAGGTCTATCTCGAGCCTGCAAATAAAAATTACAAACCCATATACCCTGAGTATGATATCAAGATCGCTGCGGTGGTGACGGGGGTTGTGAGGAAGTACTAGGGATATCGAGGTCGCACCTCCACAATAAAAAGCGGCCATTTTGAGGTGGCCGCGTTTTGTTATTGTTGAAAATTGACGTCAATGGCACATGCGTGCTGATTCATATCGAAATGAGCGATCTTTTCTGGAGCGAAATGGCCGATATTTTCCAATTCGCACATTGAGTCTGTGGAGTGACTTCTCAAGTTTGTGACGAAATCGGTTCCACTCAGCCTTGAGGCATTGCCAGATCCTCATTGGGAGTAGGTCCATGTTCCGAGTACATTCTCCTGAGATGCGGTGAACCTCTCTTCCTCTCCAGGAGGCCAGTCCTCTGTGAGAGTCTGGATTCATAGTTCTACAGAATTGTGTGCGAACAAGATATTTGTCGTCCTCCACTCCTAGAGGTACCACTACTTCTTTACCTGTCCAGTAATCCTCGAGGGTTACCAGGTGACTGATCCCTCGACGTTTGAGGCGTGCAGGAGCTTGGGTGAATCCTTTGATGGGTATGCTTTCCCGTGGTCCTCCACGTCGGTAGCTGCCAGTCATGATTTTGGCAAGAATTTGCTCGACCACCCACGACAGGTCGGTGGCCATACCTACATTTGTTGTATTCATAGTACTAGAGAGGGGCATGACGCATGCCCAGTTGTATTCCGCGGTCATTCTAGCACTAAATATATAGCTGTATAGAGTCCATTGTGAATAACTTTATTTGATACAGCAGACTCTTTTCCTATGATACAATATACATGTTATCCCTTAATTCCACCCCATGAAAAAAATCCGCGTTGCAATCAATGGTTTTGGTCGTATCGGTCGCGCTTTTGTAAAAGTTTCCAAGGATCGTCCAGAAATTGAACTAGTAGCCATAAATGATCTGGGCAATATAAAAAATTTTGCTTATCTATTAAAATACGATACTGCCTACGGTGTAAGTCCATTTGATGTCACCGTTAATGAGGAAAAGGGAATACTTACTATAGATGGTCAGGATGTGCAGTTCATTTCAGAGAAGGATCCGACCAAGCTGCCATGGAAGGCACTGGATATAGATATTGTCGTCGAGTCTACTGGTCTCTATACCTCCGCTGAGAAAGCTCAAGCTCATATCGATGCCGGTGCCAAGCGTGTGGTCGTCTCTGCACCGATCAAGGATGCTCCAGATGCACAGCAGGGCGTCACCGTACTTATGGGTATGAATGAAGACAAGCTCGAGACTTGCGCTATCTCATCCAATGCATCCTGTACCACCAACGCTGGTTCACCACTAATCGCTATCTTGGATGAAACTCTGGGTATCGAAAAGGCAGTCCTCAATACTGTCCACGGCTACACCGCCAGCCAGTCCCTCGTCGATGGTCCTTCCAAGAAAGATCTCCGCGAAGGTCGTGCCGCTGCGCAGAATATCGTACCATCCTCGACTGGTGCGGCCATCGCAGTCACCAAGGTTGCTACCCAGCTCGCAGGCAAGTTCGATGGTATCTCTATCCGCGTGCCTGTCATCACCGGCTCTATCGTGGACGTTACATTCATCTCCAAGAAGAACACTACAGCCGAAGAGGTCAATAAGATCCTCAAGAAAGCTGCCGCTGAACCTCGTTGGAATGGTATCTTCACGGTGACAGAGGAACCTCTGGTCTCTCATGATATTGTCGGTAACAAGCACGCCTCCATCGCTGATCTCGAGATGACACGCGTGGTTGATGGGAATTTGGTGAAGGTGATGGCGTGGTATGACAATGAGATGGGGTACACATATACCCTCGTGGAACATGTCATAAAAGCAGGAAGACTAGTCTAGAAAAAACGAATTTCGACCTTTAAAGCTCCGTAAAACGCGGAGCTTTTTTGTATCCGCACCCCGTCTATAAAGGTCGAAATTATTAACCAATCGTGACGATCATGAAGATAAAACCCAAATTCATCGCTGCAAATCCGGAGGATGTTAACGGTACTAGCGGTCACGGTCACATGACAATCTCGTACGGAAAGCTGCATAAAACTTTCGGAAGGCCGCGCGACTGTACGGTGGAAGGTCCATGGCGGTCCGGTGATCAGAAGATAAGAGCGGAGTGGGCATTCAAATCCGCGAGCAAGTCGAATCCGACAGTCCTAACGATCTACGACTACAAGGATAAGGAACTCGTGAAGCAGGTGACGAATTGGCATGTTGGCGCCAAGGGCGATCTCAAGGCCATCGCCGCATTCCTCGAAAAGAAGCTCGGAAAAAATTGCTTCGTTGAGCACAGAATCATCTTGGCCGATAAACACATCGAAGGAGGCAGCACAATCCTCATGAAATCCTTCATGTAACCGTGCCGAATCATTGCCCTCGCGGGATCGGCCGGTGCACACGGCCTGATGCTACCAATGAAAAAAATCAAAAACGCACGAGCCATAACCTATCGGAGATACGGCATACCCGCCCTCATTCTCGAAGGCAGGTGGCTCACGGATAAGTACCGATTAACCATAGGCGATGTAGTCGACATCGAATACCTACCTAAAGAGATCCGCTTCAGGAAAAACTCTGTTCTCAGTAAAGAAAGGCAGCAGGACC
>CAYTZE010000060.1:0-4130 GCA_964442415.1 uncultured Candidatus Saccharibacteria bacterium | reverse complement strand
CTGCTGGCGATGCGTCTGGTTCTCCCTCGCCTGCGCTCGGTCCGAAGCGTCCCTCTAAATCTCTTCCCTTGTAAGTTTTGTGCTACGCCTCAATATCTTTATGAGATGCAATGTGACTAGAGATTTTCCACAACGTTAAGAAGCGCACGCTCTAAATTGTCGTTAGCTCCAAGAGACAGCATATATATTTTTTCCTTGTTGCACATGGCTACCACGTTATCCGTACACTACAAGGTCACCTGCGGCAAGGAAAAAATATATATGCTGTCTCTTGGGGCATCGTCATTACACATCATTTCTATTGGGTATAACAAGTAGACAAAGCAAAGGCACTCACATAAAATGGTTTTATGAAAAGGAAGGTTGCACGGATGAATGCTGGTACGAGTAAGGCGAGAACATCGTCTGTGCAAAAATCCGCCAAGAAGAAAATTGAGAAGTCGGTGACGAAGACTGCCGCAAAAAATGTAGTGAGGAGTGCGCCGAAAATTCCGGCGAAGAAGGTGGAGAAGTTGAGGCACAAATATATATTCGTGATTGGGGGAGTGATGTCAGGGGTGGGAAAGGGTGTCGCTACTTCTTCTATCGGTACAATCCTTGCATCGAAGGGTTTTGCAGTAAATCTCGCCAAGGTGGACCCATACCTCAATGTCGATGCGGGGACCATGAACCCAACTGAGCACGGTGAGGTTTTCGTACTCAATTCTGGACTAGAGACAGATCAGGATATGGGCAACTATGAGCGATTCCTCAATAGGGATCTGACGGGTGATGACTATATCACCAGTGGCATGGTCTACAAGCATGTGATCGAGAAGGAGCGCGCACTAAAGTATGGTGGCAAATGTGTCGAAGCCATCCCGCATATTCGTGATGAGATCGTGGCGAGGTTCGAGCATTCTGCCAAAGTGAATAAGTCCGATATTTCTATTATTGAAATCGGTGGTACTGTCGGTGACTATCAGAACATCATGTTCATCGAGGCGGCGCGTGTACTCAAGATTCGCCATCCACATGACGTCATCTTCATCATGGTGTCGTATCTGCCAGTACCAGGAAGCTTGGGTGAGATGAAGACCCGACCGACACAGAATGCAGTGCACCAGCTGGCATCATATGGCGTGACTGCTGACATCATCATCGCGCGTGCCAGTATCCCACTCGATGAGCGTCGCAAGGAGAAGATCGCTATCGCCTGCAATCTCCCGACGCGCCATGTCATTTCAGCCCCTGATATCGAGAGTATCTATGATGTGCCCTTGAATTTCGAGAATGACAAAATGGGCGAGATCGTCATGGAAGCTCTGAATATCTCCAAAGATCAGATAGGGCATATGAGTGAGCGACCGGATGTACTCGGTCAGTTGAATACATTGACCGAGTGGAGGAAGATGGCCAAGGGTATCAAGAACTTCACCAACAGACCGCTCAATATAGCGATAGTGGGGAAGTATTTCAATACTGGAGATTTCGTACTGACTGACGCATATCTGTCAGTTTTGGAGGCTATAAAGTTTTCTGGCTATGCAGTGGGTGCCAAGCCTATCATTCACACGATCAATGCGCGTGACTTTGAGAATGGGAAAGGAAAGGGTGGCAGTGAGGAGGGAGATTTTCCTTATTCCAAACTGGAGTCTATGGACGGTATCATCGTGCCAGGTGGGTTTGGTGAGTCGGGCATCGAAGGCAAACTCAATGTCATCCGTTATTGTCGAGAACAGGAGATACCATACTTTGGTCTGTGCTACGGTATGCAGCTCATGACTATCGAGTATGCTCGCAATGTTCTAGGTCTGAAAGGTGCACAGACGGCTGAAATTGATCCCAAAGCTCCTCACCTCATTATAGATATTATGCCTGATCAGAAGAAGAAGATCGCTGAGGGGAACTATGGAGGAAGTATGAGGTTGGGGAGGTATCCGGCGAAGTTGGTGGCAGGTACGATAGCAGAGCAGGCATATAATGAGGTAAGAGGTATGAGATATGAGGTAGGAGGAAAAAAAGCGAAGGATCCTCATAGCTCATATCTCCTAGCTCGTACCTCTGTGATCTATGAACGTCACCGCCATCGCTACGAGGTCAATCCAAAATATGTGAAGCAACTCGAGAAAGCAGGATTGGTATTTTCTGGAAAGTCACCTGACGGTATACTCATGGAGATTGCTGAATTGCCACTCGAAAAGCATCCATTTTTCCTTGGTACACAGTTCCATCCAGAGTTCTTGGCACGACCACTCATGCCACACCCTTTGTTTACGCAATTTCTCAAGGCTGCAAAAGATAGAAGTGATATAAAGTAGGTAATAAAAAACCTCGCGACTTGCGGGGTTTGTGATGTAGAGAGAGTCACGAGATCCGATCACCTCGGTATCCATTTGAAGCAGATATGTCTGCCGTTATCGTGAGCTTTGTAGATATTGTGGAAGAGAGCTTTGTCGATGGTGCAGAGATGAGTGTATCGATGATAGACATCTAACAATCCAGGATAAAAGTCTGAATTGTCACTCTCAGATATCATATCCAGTTCATGTTTTATTGTGTAGAGTGACACATCGCGGAATTTTGGTTCTGTCGCGCCAAGTTCCTCTTTGAGTCCTCTCCGTACTGCATCCAAAGGCGTCTCTCCCAACTCAGTCTTGATCTTCTCCCCGAGACTGCCAGGGAATTCGCGCTCATGTCCATTTCTGTATTCGCGCAAGACGAGTGGTACTCCTTGGTGGGTATGAATGACTGTGACTACTGCTACGTTGATATGTAGGATCAATTGCCCCTCTGGGATCGATTCGAGCCAAGCCTCTCCTAACTTGATACTTTTGACTAGATCCTCGACTGTGTTGCAGTTGTTGTCTTATCCCCACTCGGTGTAGTCAATGTCATGATAGTTGAGAGTACGGATCACGCTTCGACGTATCGGATCAGACAAGGCGTATATCAAGATTCCAATGAGCAATAGACTGCCAAAGCAGACAAGCACAATTGTAGATGTCATAGAACTATCCTTTCTTTTGTTTCATGTTTTATACTCCTTTCTATACTATTCCGCAAGTGCCTTTTTCTATGCTATAAATAGTCCATGCATACGATATTGCTATTCTACAAATACACGCACATCGAGGATCCTGAAGCTCTCGCACGAGTACAACGCGAGATCTGTACGCGTCTCGGCCTCAAGGGTCGCTGCATCATTGCACGTGAGGGGATCAATGCGACCTATGAGGGGACAACCGAAGCTATCGAGGAATATTGCCAGAATTTGGTAGCCGACGCGAGATTTGCGGATGTGCATCTCAAGAAAAGTGCTGGTACGGGTCGAGCATTCCCGCGACTTTCGGTGAAAGTCAGGAAGGAAATCGTGACTCTGGGGTTGCCAGCGGAAAAAGATGTGGATCCAAACATTATGACAGGCAAGTATCTCACTGCGGAGGAGTTGCAAAAATGGTTCCAGACGGGCAAGAAATTCAAGATAGTGGATATGAGGAATACTTATGAACATGAGGTGGGGCATTTCAAAGGCTCGATCCTGCCACCCCTAGCCAATTTCCGCGACCTGCCCAAGGCACTTCCCACATTGGAGCCCATAAAAGATGAAACCATCGTCACGGTCTGCACCGGCGGCGTACGTTGCGAGAAGGCTTCGGGGTACCTGGTCCAGCAAGGTTTCAAGGATGTCTACCAACTCCAAGGCGGCATCGTGACCTACATGGAAAAGTTCGAAAATGAACGCGCGAGCGCCACTGGTCCTGCCCAAAATTTCCACGGTTCGCTCTACGTCTTCGACGAGCGCGTGACCATGTCGTATGCTGGCGCCAACTCTCGACCAGTGGTGGGGAAGTGCTACTTCTGCTCCTCGGCCTCCGAACGCTATACCAACTGCTCGGATCCCACCTGTCACCTGCACTTCATCGTGTGTGATGACTGCGTGACCGAGAATATCCTCTGCACCCCCTGTCGCTTGAATAAAGTGGTGAAATAGCGTATTTTGTATGGACTCACTGGGGCAGAAGGCTTCGGTGTACCACAATGCGGGATCGTCTAATGGTAGGACACAGCTCTCTGAAAGCTGGTATCTTGGTTCGAGTCCAAGTCCCGCAGCAAAATATTATGAGATATTGCATAGTAGGAATAGTTGA
>CAYTZE010000059.1:0-4226 GCA_964442415.1 uncultured Candidatus Saccharibacteria bacterium | reverse complement strand
GGTTTTTTTGCAATTCTTGACATATGTTTGGATTACCAGATTTTGAAAAGAACCTCACCACCAACATTGAACTTCTTTGCGTCCATATCAACCAAGATGCCTTTCGGAGTAGATAGGAACATATTACCGAAACCACTGCGGAAAACACGAATATCTGATGATTTTAGATAGATACGACGAGAGGATTTGGAGATGCGCTCTACTCCATGTACGCGTGGCTCACCAGAGAAATAGATAACTCCGAGATTGAGTTCGCGAGTATCGTTGTTCTTTTCGATCGTAGAGATATAGCCACTCTTTTTTAGTGCGTACGCAATATTCTCGACCAACTTTGATTGTGGCACAGAAACATGCGGCTTCTTGACGTCGCTTGCGTTCTTGATACGTACTATGAGATCTGAAATAGGATCGGTTACCATGATGATTTCTTTATGCCAGGGATAACACCATCGTTTGCGAACTCACGGAAACAGATGCGACAAAGGTCAAAATCTCTCATATAGCCATGCTTGCGGCCACAACGGAAGCAACGACGAACAACGCGCGACTTGAATTTCGGCTTCTTTGCTGATCTTGCGATGACTGATGTCTTTGCCATGAATAATTTTCCAAAAAAATGAGGACTGGTCAGCTATTCCTTGCGGATGTGCTTCCAATCATAATATTTCTAGACCCCGTTTAGGTAGGGCTATCCTAGCAGATGTCATATAGGCTGTCAATGAGTTGTATGTATAGTCAACTACGTGTGGCTAATTATGACCGAGATTCCAACTTATTTGGCAAAAATACGCGACACCCCAAAAGAAAGAGGTGTCGCGTATGACTCAGACCAACCCAAACAGCACGTCAGCGAATACGTGCAAAATCATCGTGGTGTTGTAGCTTGTGAATGCAAACGGTCAAGGTACCCATCACCTGGGATCAAACCTGGATCTATGAAGATGCTTCGAGCATCTGGACCATCGAAGGAAGCATCGAGAGGATCACGTCCACTCGATGACATTTTGCTTGGTACACGAGATCGAACCGGTCTTCGCGCACTACTACAATCACTTGATGGTGTAATGTAAGCACAACAAGCGATCAACCGAGTGTTAATGTACATGGTATCCCCCTTTCTTTTTTATCACATTTGACTCTACTATAATGCTATACCTCTAATATGCAGATTGCAATGGCCCTGTGTATTAGTTTGAGTCATTATGGCGTATTTCCTCATTTCTGCCATTACGTTTTATGCGTTGCTGTGCCTTTTCGTACAATTCCTTCTCCTTCTTTTGAACTTTTTGCTCAAAACGATTTTCTTCATCACTATCTAGATCTTTTTGCTTGTCTGACACGTTGGAAATGTTATCAGTTGAGTTGATTTTCAGTGACTGTATACTTGGAGAGATTATTGTTGATGTTGCAGAAGTAGATGTCGTTGCTACGTTATTTGAAAATTTGCTATTACGAGATCGAGATCGTGACGACGAACTACTACTTGCCTGCCTAAATGAAGGCTGTGTAGTATTCGAAGCTGCTCGAGAAACCTTACTAGAAGATAAGTCGCGTGTTGCTATCTGCGACAAGACACGTTCGTGGACACGGATACTAGCCTCGAGTGTAGAATCAACATCTTCAGCTTTGTCAGTCGACACCTTTGCTAGAGCACTCACATTGCGATTTAGATCATTGACCTGCTTCTCCACTCTCTGTTCTGTGCTCTGCTTCACAACAGGATCAAGTTTGCCTTGTATAGCGAGAGTCTCTACCTCCTCAAAACGCTTCTGTAGTAGCTCAGTTTTGACTTCGGCCTTTTGGACAGGGTCTGAAATAAGTGCAAGCTTGGCTGGTTCTGCAATATTGACCTTGAGTGAGTACAGCGCATCTCCAGGCAAAGCATTTTGTGAGGCAGAAACCAATGATTTGCTACCAAGAATAACGATAAGGAGTACGGCTACTGATGTCGCCATACGATGTGTACCGATCCAGTGACCAAATGAATAAACATTCCAAACACTTTTGATAGGGTCACGATGTTTAAAACCTGACGATTTATCAGCAATATAATCAGCCATGATGTGTGTACGCATAGCATCTTTTTCAGAAACACTCATAGAGATGTTTCTTATTTCGTGTATTGCTTTGTTGAGTCTATCGTTCATGTTTTCTTGATGATGTTTGGCTTGAATGTGTATCCGATCCTGAACCTCGTATTTCTATATCATACCCTGTTATTCTCCGTAATTCCTCGATTCCCCTGTTTATCCTTACGGACGTGGCATTGATAGATAATTTCAGAATATCAGCGATTTCTGGTGGAGAAAGTCCTTCCACATATCTAAGATAGACTGCATCTCTGTACCCTACGCCTAGTTCGTGGATCTTACTCACCAAGAATCTACCTTCAGCACCTAACCTCAACTGATTGGCAGCATCATCGGAGAGTGGTTCGTACGGCTCATCAGTCTCAGGATCAGTCAAACTCTCCAATGAAATGCTCTTTTTCTTGCGATACCAGTCGATGATACTGTTGCGAGCAATAGTGAACAAAAAAGTGCGCGGATAATCAACAACATCCCCATCAAGGAGCGCCTTCCAATACTTGGTGAAGGTCTCCTGAGTGAGGTCAAGTGCCTGATCTCGATCCGAGACGCGATTTATACAAAAACGGAATATAGCGTCTGATTCCTTGGTATACACATCATTAAAGGATTTTTCAATGAGTGATCTATCTATGGCTTTCTGTGATGTTTGACGCATGAAGGGTGGTTTTCTTTCAAGATATATAGTGTACACGAAATGGAAAAAAATCAATAACCAAGATACAAGATACGGGAAAGAAACAAGATACAAGATACAATAACCAAACCCGGCTGCTAAGGTTTGGTCATTGTATCTTGTATCTTGGTTTTTATCCGTTTTTTTGCTGTAAGTTATAGCCCCCACGCTCGTCTATATCCCTACGAGCGCTATTATGAATAATTAATCCATTATCACTATGAAAAAGTATCAAAATATTACATTGGGACTTCTTGCTCTCATACTCGTAGCCAGCCCTCTCGTCACATTTGCCAAGGAAAATAACAAAGGTCGCAATAAAAATGAAAATGAAGGTAACAAGAACCGTTCAAGTATTTCTATCACAAAAAAGTCAGAACATTCAGACAAAAAGTCTGATCATGACGACGACAAAGACGACAGAGATGACAAATCTCGCAACAAGCCTCAGCCTCTCTCACCAACTGACAGGTCATGTGCCAAAGCCTTTGGTCACCTCTTCGCCTTCGGTTGGATAAAGAATCATGGCGATATCCGCGGAGAATTACACGACAACTGCTATTACCCTTTTGGCATCAACAAGAAATTCCGTGGCCAGAATGCCTCCACCACTCCAGACATTACAGCTCCGACCATCACTAATGTTACTTCTACAGCTCGCAAAGTTGAGGCTGATATTCGCTGGGTAACAAACGAATATGCTGACAGTGTTGTCTTCTGGAATACCAATAGTTCAGTCGACACCTCTGATTCTGCTACGAACAGGACCGTGAACAATCGTCTCGCCAAGAATCACCAGGTCATCTTGAGGAGTCTTACCCCGAACACGACGTACTACTTCATCGTTCGTTCAAAGGATGTTGCGGGTAACTCTACTCTCTCAGGTGTCACCTCATTCACGACACAGGCTCCGACCACTGATACACAAGTCCCAGTCATAAGTAATGTACTGACTGGTGTCGGCACAACTACAGTCAATATCGCATGGAAGACCAATGAGGTCACTTCCGACCGTGTCTACTACTCGACCGTACTCCCTGTCACGATCAACGCCAGTACGACATCATATGTCTCCAATGCAAGCTCAACCAAGGATCACCTTATGAGTATCACTGGCTTGAATGCAAACACTACTTATTATCTCGTCATCGAGTCTACAGATACCGGCGGTAATGTCACGACCTCTGCTACATTCTCTGCAAAGACTCTGACTGCTCCAGTCGTCGCTGATACGATAGCTCCAAATATCTTCAACATCGTGATCACCCCAGGTTCAGCAACAACAACACTGACATGGAATACTGATGAGTTGGCCAATTCGAAAGTAGCATTTGCCACCACTTCACTCGATCTAGCTAGTACGACAGCGGACATAATTACTGATCCTTCAATGACACTTACACACTCTGTAAGCATCACGAATCTTGCGACCAGTACGCTGTACTTCTTCAAGGTGCTCTCTA
>CAYTZE010000058.1:0-4228 GCA_964442415.1 uncultured Candidatus Saccharibacteria bacterium | reverse complement strand
TATCGCCCTGAAGAAGTGAAATATGCGGAAAATCTTTGAATTTTTCGACTGCTTTTTTGTGTAGCTCTGGATTGAGCTCTATGGTAATAAGTTTATTAAAGTCCATTTTCAAGTCATTTATTGTGCCACCAAGGTATGTTCCTGTCTCGATAAATGTATCGATATTGTACGCAGACTTCATGGCACGCATCACCTTAAGTTTACGGTCTTGTGGAGCTGGACTCTTGGTGACCATACGACGAACTTTGTGGTAGATGACACGAACCAAGTTGTATCCGTTTTTGTATTTTTGTTTGACCCAAGAGGAATGTGCCAACGAGCCAATGGGAATAATTTTTGAGTCCGATTTTGCAATAAGTGGACGAATAGCTTTTGTTCCAGACATGAATGCTGGTTCTTGGGTGAAGAAATGGTATCCAGCATATGAACTTATGACGTAGGTGAGGAATTCTGTAGGGAATAATGATTCAAGTGACGTTGGAGGAAGATCAAGCTTGGATACCAGGTCATTCCTGACAAAAAAACAGTTGGTACCGACCATCTCGACTAGGGTATAATTTTTCTTGATAGCCAATTCATTGAGAGCTCGTGCCGATGAACCAAAATACTGACCTTTTTCTTGGATAATAGAGAGATGCGGAGGAACCGTTTGATTGTATTCGATCACGATCACACGAGGTGTTCTTTTTAGTGACTCGAATATATAGTAGTCATCACCATCAATATCTATTGAAAGTAAATCAATTTCGACACCAGGCCAAGATCTATCGATGATTGAGTCCAGAGAATTAGTCCCTTGTGGAACTACGAAGTTCAAACTCGGAGTGACTTGTGGGAAATTCTTGGTATATGAGATCAAATCTTGGTAATTTTTCTCATTACCTTCGATAAGTAGTGCTTTCCATCCCTTGTTGAACCACAGGTTCCAGGTATTACTCAAATAATGTCCGTCCCATGCACCAAACTCTATGCAAGTCTTCTGACCTTCGCCAATACGCCTGTAAATCTCCTCGATAATACCATCTTCACCCCACTGTGAAGTAACATTTTTTTTTGATTCACGTAGAAGAGATTTCATTACTTGCGTTTGGTTATATCGATATTCATCGGATTCACGAAAATTTCTGCACCAGCTACAGTCAATATTCTGTCATGGTCTATGACTGCGCCCTCTTCTGTGACCTTTATTGAAGCAGCATCTTCGACGTAGTGGAATGCCTGCTTAAATGAAGAAAGTCCAAAGTTGCAGGTGTAGATACCTGCATTCATCTGTATTGAATCATCACTGAAAACAGCGTCATATTCTCCAGGAGATATATCCTGAGCCTTACTCCAAGTAGTTCTTATTACTGTACCATTTGTGGTTTTTAGGCTCATAGCTATGACAAAGCTCTGAAGAGGCTCTTTTATTGAAAACTGAACACGGACTCGCCAAGGGATCCCGATCGGAATACTGTCTACTGCTGTTCCAGAGACATCCTCAATATGGATTAGTGAAGCGTAACCTCTGCTATCCTGACGATCTTTTGGAGGTGTAATGTCATATGTTCTCTTCACCTCATCTCGTGACTGAGAGTAGAGATCAAGTATTGTATTTGTCGGTCCTGCGGCCACAACTTTTCCTTTTTCAAGTAAGATACATTTTTTACAAAGTTTTTGTATCGCCGCCAGATTGTGACTAACAAAGATAATCGTACGACCATCCTTGTGAGTAACCTCCTCCATTTTCCCTAGACATTTCTTTTGGAACTCTGCATCACCAACAGCAAGAACTTCATCAACCAAGAGAATATCTGGCTCCATATGTGCTGCAACTGAGAAGGCGAGGCGAACATACATGCCACTTGAGTAATACTTCACTGGCGTATCGAGGAACTTTTCAATTCCTGCAAAGTCTACGATCTGATCAAATTTGGCGGCAATCTCCTTGCGTGGCATACCTAGGATGGCTCCATTCAGGAAAATATTTTCGCGACCAGTGAGCTCTGGGTGGAATCCTGTACCGACTTCCAAGAGACTGCCGACAGTACCACGCATGATGATCTCACCTTCGGTGGGTGGAGTGATCTGTGAGAGTATCTTGAGTAGTGTGGACTTGCCAGCGCCATTGTGACCGATGACACCGATGACCTCGCCTTTGTTCACTGTAAAGTCGACTCCTTTGAGTGCCCAGAAATCTTCTTTCTTTGCTAAACCAGCCACAGACTTCGCTTTTTGTTTCAAAAAAGAGAAAGGACTCTTGATTATGGTCATGATCACATCACGTAGCGAGATATAGCCACCTCTTTGATGACTGATCTTGTACTGTTTGCTGATATTTTTTACTTCGATGATAGGTTCCATATGTAGATCGTTATATGATATCTGCAAAATAACGCTCGACTTTCTTGAAGACGTAGATACCGACTATCAGGAGTATCGCACACGCGATGAGCGAAATACCGATAAGTGTCCAGTTGATCGGTGCAGTACCCAAGAGTGCTGCGCGAGCATTCTGGATAACTCCCATCATTGGGTTGATTGCGAGGAGCTTGGACCAACTACCAGCGATACTTGCTGGATAGATGACTGGTGTTACGAACAAGAGTATCTGGATGAAGAAGGGTAGTGCATAGCGTATATCGCGGTACTTCACATTGATAGCAGCCAAGAAGAGTCCGCCACCAACAGCGGCCATGAAAGTGATAATAAGAAGTAGAGGGATAAGTAAGAAACCGCCGATGTGAGGCATATATCCGTAGTAGACCATAAGTCCGATAAGGATGAGCGCAGCAATGAAAAAGTCTACAAGCTTTGTTATGACAGAAGAAATAGGCAGAATGAGTCGGGGGAAATATACCTTGGTGATGATGGCTTGGTTGCTGATGAGAGTGTTGCTGGTGTCGGCGAGAGCACTCGAGAAAAATTGCCAGAAGAGAAGGCCGACGTACACGAAAATAGGGTAGGGTACACCATCTGAAGGTATCTTGGCCAAGCCACCAAAGAATACACTGAAGACTACCATGGTCATAAATGGCTGAAATACTGCCCAGGCAGCACCAATGAGAGTCTGCTTGTATCGGACCTTGAGATCTCTCCAGGTGAAGAAGTAGAGCAACTCCTTGTAGTTCCAGAGCTCTTTCAGGTCGGAAAGATGAAATATCTTTTTTGGCCTAATGACGGTAACTGCTGAAGACATACGTGTCATACTAGCATGGTCAGCTCAACTTGTTGAGTATTTCAGATATATTCAGTATGATGTAGGAACTTTTTATTATGAGTCGTAACTGGTAACACATACACTATTATTTATGAATCTTCAGAAAATCTTGCGATCTATAGCTATCTCGTGCATCTTCTTGATACCTATTTTCCCATTGTTGGTAGCAAATAGTTTCTTTTTTCCATTCATCACGGGTAAAGCTTTCTATTTCCGTATACTTATTGAGCTAGCATTCGGCGCTTGGATCATTCTCGCATTCCTGGATGCGAAGTATCGTCCTCAGTTTACTGCGCTGACAGTCGGCATCACTCTATTTGCTGGTATCGCGCTCCTCGCTGACCTCTTGGGCGTCAATCCTCTCCGTAGTATATGGTCCAACTTCGAGCGTATGGAAGGCTGGTTGGTAGTCGTCCATCTTTGGGCATTCTACATGGTTTCTACACACATACTTGGTAAGGCAGAAGATGGTAGACGCAATTGGCATCGTTGGTTCAATGTTTCTTTGGGAGTGGCTTGTATCACTGCCATCTATGCATTCGTACAATTGAGTGGCCATGCTGACATCCATCAGGGAGGTCGTATCGATGCTTCACTCGGCAACGCAGCATATATGGCTGTCTACATGCTCATGCATACCGGTATCGCTGCCTATATGACACTTGTAGCTCGTACCAACAAGATCGCAAATGCAGATTTCCTGAAGTGGGCATATCCAGTACTAGCTACTATATTTGGTTACTTGCTCATCGCTACAGCTACTCGTGGTACTACACTCGGATTGATCGGGGCTATAATGTTGTCGTGTGCTCTGTACGCTATCTTTGCCAGAAATGATGGCAAGAAGTCGGTAGCACGTTCTCGTATGATCGCAGGTGGAGCTATAGGTGTGATCATCCTCCTTGGTGCCATCTTCTGGCTCAATCGTACCGCACCATTCATCCAGAAGAATGAAGTCTTGAATCGTATGGCTTCGATATCGTGGACCAATACGTCTGGTCAGGCCCGTCAATACATTTGGCCACTTGC